>NZ_WKCD01000111.1:0-16163 GCF_021606625.1 Pseudomonas sp. PA-4-8C | reverse complement strand
AACCTGTTCAGCGTGAAAAACTACGGTGAATTCGAGTTCTGGTTCGCGCTGATCAAAGTCGTGGCCATCGTCGGCTTTGTGATCCTCGGCCTGGCCGCGATCTTCGGCTTCTTGCCTACCAGCCAGGTCAGCGGTGTTTCGCACCTGTTCGATACCCAAGGTTTCATGCCCAACGGCATGGGCGCGGTATTGGCGGCGATCCTGACCACGATGTTCTCGTTCATGGGCACCGAGATTGTCACCATCGCCGCCGCCGAATCGAAGAACCCGGGCCAGCAAATCACCAAGGCCACCAATTCGGTGATCTGGCGGATTGGTTTGTTCTACCTGTTGTCGATCTTCATCGTGGTGTCCCTGGTGCCTTGGAACGATCCGACCCTGGCGGCCGTAGGTTCCTACCAGACCGTGCTGGAACGCATGGGCATTCCGAACGCCAAGCTGATTGTCGACCTGGTGGTGCTGGTTGCCGTGACCAGCTGCCTCAACTCGGCGCTGTACACCGCCTCGCGCATGCTGTTCTCCCTGGGCCGTCGAGGTGACGCACCGGCCGTGGCCAAGCGTACCAACAAGAGCGGCACGCCTTACTGGGCGGTGTTGCTGTCTACCGGTGCTGCGTTCCTGGCGGTATTCGCTAACTACGTCGCCCCGGCGGCGGTGTTCGAATTCCTGCTGGCCAGCTCTGGCGCCATCGCGTTGTTGGTGTACCTGGTGATTGCCGTGTCGCAGCTGCGCATGCGCCAGAAGCGTACGGCGGCGGGCGAGAAGATCGTCTTCAAGATGTGGCTGTTCCCAGGCCTGACGTACGCGGTAATGGTGTTTATCGTCGGTACGTTGACCATCATGCTGTTCCAGGAAGCGCACCGTGTCGAGATCATCGCCACCGGGGTTCTGAGCTTGCTGGTGGTATTGGCGGGGTTGGTGGTGGCGAGCCGTCGCAAGGCCCAAAGAGTGGGGGCTGCGGCGCTTAACTGACGAGATACGGTGAATAGGGCGCCACAAAACAATGTGGGAGCCGGGCTTGCCCGCGATGACGGACTGCCAGTCGATGTATTCGTCGCCTGACACTCCGCCATCGCGGGCAAGCCCGCTCCCACATTTTTGTTTTGTGTCAGTCGGGGGCGTTGGCCAGGGCCTGGGACGCCGCCACGTAATCGGCCTGGAACTGCGGCGACTCAATCCACGCCAGCGCGGCGGCCTCATCATCGCTGTCCGTCGCCCACTGCCGATACTCGATCAGCGCCGCCAAGATAAAGTCGGTCGCTTCCTCTTCGCCTTCCTGCTCCAGTACCAACGCCAGCAACGGATGCGCCAGGAACACCGCACACAGCGCCTGCTGGCTGATCTCGCCGGCGGCACGCATTTGGACGAACAGCTCAGTCAAGTCCACCGACTCAAGGTCGATGCGGCTGTCGTCGCCAGCAAAAGCATCCGGCTTGTGCGCCACGGCGCGCTGGGTGCGGTTTTGCTTGGCCTTGGCTTTTGCCCGGTGGGCGCGTTTTTGCTGCTTGTTTGGCGAGGCCATGGGCTCGACGTCCTTGGGGTCTGGGTCTAGAGGGTGTATTGAAACGCAGGTTGGGGTAAATCCCAAGGGTTTCTCGGGCGGCAGTGACTGCTGTAGTGCTCGACCTTCTCTGCGCGGGTAACTTAGGCTGACAGTCTAATGACCCACCAGAGCCCGCCCATGACCCGCGACACCCTGGAACACCATCAGGTCCCGATCTACTTCGTTGCCGTATTTGTGGCCGTCACGTTTGGCCTGCTCTGGCCCTTGTCGGCGCAGGGCCTCAGCCTTTGGGTGACACCTGCCATCGCCGTGCTGATGTATGCGATGTTTTTGCAAATTCCCTTTCTTGAGCTGCGCCAAGCCGTGGGCAATAAGCGTTTCATGGCGGCCTTGCTGTTGGCCAATTTCATCCTGGTGCCCTTGCTGGTGTGGGGGTTGACCCGTGGCCTGGTGGAGCGCCCGGCGTTGCTGGTGGGCGCTCTGCTGGTGTTGCTGACGCCCTGTATCGACTATGTGGTGGTGTTTACCCATATCGGCAAGGGCGATTCGCGGTCGATGCTGGCGGCAACACCGCTGCTGCTGTTGCTGCAACTGCTGTTGTTGCCGGTCTACCTGGGGCTGATGTTGGGCGAGCAATCCAGCGGGGTGGTGGCGGCGGGGCCGTTTGTAGAAGCGTTCGTGGGGCTGATTGTGGTGCCGATGCTTCTGGCGGTTGTGACCAGCGCTTTCGCGCGGCGGTCGAGCGCCATTAGCCTTTGGAACAGCGCCTGGGCCTGGTTGCCGGTGCCAGCGATGGCCTTGGTGTTGTTTGTAGTGCTGGCTTCGCACATCACGGCAGTGGTGCGGGATATCAATGTGTTACTGCCAGTCATTCCGGTCTACGTGGCCTTTGTATTGCTGGCGCCGCTGATGGGCATTGTGGCCGCACGGCTGTTCGCACTGCCGGCGTTGACGGCGCGGGCGGTGACCTTCAGTGCGTCGACCCGTAACTCGCTGGTGGTTTTGCCATTGGCGCTGGCGCTGCCGGAGGATGTGCGCGGCTTGGCCGCAACGGTGGTGATCCTGCAGACCCTGATCGAACTGGTTGCCGAATTGCTCTACGTTCGCCTGATCCCGGCAGTGGTGTGGCCCACCAGCCGGTAACTGCGTGAATGTTCAGGTCTGTTCAGGCGCCATTCAGGGGCGCGTTCGGCACCATACGCCAGCGCTTCCCACCTGACAGGTCACCCGATGGATCACCGCAACCGTTTTCGCCTGGAGTCACTGGGTATTTTCCTGGTCGCTCTCTTGTTATTCACAGTGGGCATCTGGGATCAGCAGCCCCAGGGTTTTGACGGGCGTTGGGCGCTGTTCATGCAGGAAATGTATCGCCATGGCGCGAGTCTTTTCCCCACCACCTACGGCCAGCCTTACGCGGATTACCCCGGCACCGCGACTTTCTTCAGTTATTTATTTGCCCGCTTATTTGACGCGCCGAACCACTTGGCAAACGTGCTGCCCACGGCGCTCGCATCGGCGGGGGTGATTGCGCTGATGTACCGCCTGCTGGCGCCCTACAGCCGTGCCTGGGCGCTGCTGACGGTGTTACTGACTCTGCTCACCGCCCAGTTGCTCGAAAAGTCGCGCTCGGTGTGCCTGGACCAGATGGTCGCGTTGTTATGCGTGGCCAGTTTCTACCTGCTGCACACCGGCGAACACCTTGGGTCACGGCTGCGGCAACTGGCGGTGTTCCCATTGTTCGTCCTGGGTTTCGCGATACGTGGGCCACTGGGGTTGATTGAGGTCTGCGCGGTGGTGTGTGTGTATTGGGCGCTGGGCAAGCCTGGGGAGCGTGTCCGGCAGGTGCTGATCCACGGCGTTGTCGGCTTGGTGTTACTCGCTGCGTGCTGGTGGCTACTGATGAAGCTTGCGCGGTTCAGTGGCGGCGATGCGTTCGCCGATGAAGTCTTCAAGATGCAAGTCGGCGGGCGTCTGGATGAGTCTGGTGAGCCGTTCTACTTCTATTTCCAACTGAGCTTGTACCGCTACTTTCCGGTGGTGCCGCTGGCATTTGCGACCCTGGTTGCGTTGCGCCATCGCTGGCCCGAACACTGGGCCAATGAGCACCTGCAATTGCTGGTGCGGTTGGGGGGCTGCGGCTTGATGATTCTGCTCGGCCTGTCGGTACCGCACTTCAAGCGCGCTTATTACATTTTGCCGATGGTGCCGATGTTCGCGGCGGTCGCAGCCTTTGGGCTGCTGCATGCGCAAGGCTGGCTGGTGCGCGTGCGCCGTGGCTACGAGTGGCTGGTCGCGGCGCTGCCAACGTTATGCGTGGTGGTGTTGTTTGTGTGCCGACACGCCTGGCACAAGCAGGGCTACTGGCCGCAGATTTCCTTGCCGTTGATGATCGGCGCGTTGGTGGTGCTGCAAATCGCGGCGTTGATTGCCTGGCGGCGAGCATGGCGGTTGGTGTGGCTCAGTCTGATCGCCCTGGCGGCGCAATGGCTGTTGCTGGTGACGGTGATAGAGCCGGCCAAGGACCTGCAATTCGACACTCGGCGGTTTGTCAGCCAGGTGGAGGCGTTGCGCCAGGCGCAGCCGGGCCCTTTGGTGTTTGTCGACCTGGCGCGGGATACCTGGGCGGTACGCTACATGATGAACCTGGATCACGATGAACAGCCGCTGTTTGTCGGGCGTCACGAGCTTGAGAAGCTGGCGGTGCTGCCCCGGCCTTCCTGGGTGATTGTGTCGCGCAAGGAGACTGCGCTGTTGAAGGGGTCGCCGGTGGAGCACCTGGCACCGAGCTATCAAGGGCGCTTGAATGACAACCCGTTGATGGTGTTTTTGCTCAAGTAAGGAGGCCCTTGAGCCAAGGGCCTGCCGAGCAGCTGATTACTTGCAACGGAAGCTTTCAGGCATCGTGACCGTGTAATTGCGCTGCACACGGTCCTGGAAATTCAGGTTCTGCAAACCCTGCTGTACCAGAAAGGCTTCTACCTTGGCGGCTTGGCAGTCGTCGTTATAGGACGACGCCCGTAGCAGGTAGACCGCACGCCTGCTCGCTTCATCGCGAGCGGTGACCCGGAAGGTGGTGAGCGTGGTGTAGCCGGTGCGCTCCGAGGTCCCTACCGGGCCGTAGGAAGTGTTTGGGGTGCTGGTGCAGGTCAGTTGGTCGGTCTTTTTCTTGTTCTTCTTGCATTGGGTGGTGGTGCTGTTTGCCACTTGCCCGTATTCGGTGGCGGTGTAGCGATACGTCACCTGCTTGCTGTCGACATCCAGGGTGACGGTCATTTTGATCGGTGCATGGTTCTTGGGCAGTGTGGTGTCGGTATAGACGTTGCGAAAGCCCTGGTCCTGCATGGCGCGAACCATGTCGCGCAGGTAGTAGCGGGCATTGAGCGAGTTTTCATCACTGCCGCCAGTGGAGGTCACCAGCACGGTTGCCTGTCGGTCAAAGTGGTAGTCGGGATCAGGCGTTGCGTTGATTGCTACGTCCAACTGCGTGGCACACCCACTGAGCAGGGCGGTCAGTATTAATAGGGTGCAAAGCAAGAAGCGGGTCATGAAAAAACCTTACAACTGAGATTTGGGTAAAGGCTGAACGATTGAACCCAGAGGAAAATAACCTGCTGGGGTGATAAAAGCCTGATGGCTTCCCTCTGCCAATCGCAGGCACTAGGCCACTAAGGATACAGGGCAGCGGTCTTGGTCGTCATGGCACCCGTGGTTATTCAGCCTTCTGCGGGGCTGGCAACCATCCACCACCGTCTTCGAATTTCTCGATCAGGAAGTCCACAAAGACCCGCAACTTGGGCACGGCAAACTTGCTCGGCAAGAAAATCGCATGGATGCTGTCGCCGAAAGTGCCCTCTGCAATGTACTTGGGCAAAATCACGCTAAGGCTGCCCTTGCGCAAATCGTCGGCGATGGAGAACGTGGGCAGCAAGCCTATGCCCACACCTTCCATCACGGCCTGCCTCACAGACTCACTGCTGTTGACACAGAAACGCCCTGATACGCGCACTTCGGTCACTTCGCCGTCGCGAAGAAAACGCCAGGATGCTTCCCGCGCCAGGCCATTGATCAAGCAGTTATGTGCGGCCAAATCACCGAGAGTGGCGATGGGGGAGTGGCTGCTTAAATAACCGGGTGTTGCACATAACACGTAGTCGAGTTTGGCTAAGCGTCGGGCTATAAAACTGTCAACGGGCGTACTGGTCAGACGTATCGCAATATCGAACCCCTCTTCGACAATATCCACATAGCGGTCGCTCAAAGAGAGCGTGACGCTGATATCGGGGTAGGCGTTGAGGAATTGCCCAACCAGGTTGCTCAAGTGGAGATTGCCAAAGGCAACCGATGTGGTGACCCGAAGGTGGCCTCGGGGTGCTGATTGCAGGCTTTCGACAGAGTTGAGTAATGCGCTGGTTTCCTCGGTAATCCGAACACCGTGCTGATAGGCAAGTTCTCCCGCTTCTGTGAGCGCGAGGCTTCGCGTGGTGCGGTTTAACAACTTGGCCCCGAGCGTTTCCTCAAGCCTGCGCATTTGTTTGCTGACGGTTGAGGTGGTCGAACCGAAGAAACGGGCCGCTTTGGAGAAACTTTTCAGTTCGACAACTTTAACGAAAACAAAGACATCCGAAATATTATCTGAGAAAGATTCCATTGTTTCTCCAGAGGACACAGGCTTGTTCTTTTTGGCCGTATTGTGCGCAGCGGGTGGGTTAAATACTTTGAATTCTCTAGCGGTTAAACCTTGGAGGATTCATGAAAGCCCTGACCAGAAGTTTCAATATTGCCCTGCCCGCCACTCTACTGCCTTTGCTCTTCATCGTCATGTGGAGTTCCGGTTATGTCGTTGGCAAAGTGGCACTCCCCTTTGTCGGGCCCTACACCCTGATCTTCATTCGCTTTGCCAGTGCGGCGCTGATCCTGCTGGGCGTGGCGCTTGCGACTAAAGCACCGTGGCCGAAATCCCGCGCTCAGTTCGGCCATCTGGTGGTGGTGGGTATCCTGATCCAGGCGCTTCAGTTTGCTGGCTTGTACATGGGGCTGGATCTGGGCGTGTCGGCTGCTGTGGCCGCGCTGATTGTCGGTACGATGCCGGTGTTTACCGCGTTGGGCGCCACCCGGTTTCTTAACGAAAAGGTCAGTCGTGTTGAGTGGCTCGGCTTGGTTGGCGGATTGTTCGGTGTGGCCCTGGTGGTCTATGAACAGCTGGGTGTAAGTGCAACGGCGAGCCTGACAGGTTACTTGTGCGTAGTGCTGGCACTGGTTGGCATCACGGCCGGCAGCCTGTATCAGAAAAAATACTGCACCGGCATGGACTTGCGCACCGGCGGTTTTATCCAGTTGGCCACGGCCTCTTTCGTGATGTTCTTTCTCGCCGACCACTTTGAAAACCTCGCGGTTCAGTGGACCCCAACAATGATCTTCGCGTCCGGTTGGTTGTCACTGGTCAACTCTATTGGCGCTATCAGCATCCTCTACATCCTCATGCGCAAAGGTGAGGCGAGCAAAGTAGCAGGCCTGTTCCATCTTATTCCCGCAGTGACAGCCTTAATGGGCTTTGTATTCCTCGGTGAATCGTTCAGTGCAATTAACGCTGTAGGTTTTGCGATTACCGCACTGGCTGTTTATGCGTGCACCCATGTCAAGAAGTGAGCTCAACGTTTAACCACCCCTATCTAACGCCTCTTTATCCAGCGAACAAGGAAGTATCATGCATACCGGACAAATCCTTAAAGATGTACTCAACGCAGTACGCAGCAAAGAAGCCTTGCCGTGGGTGCCCTATACCGCCAATGGCCGAACCAAGACCGATATCGTGCATTTGTACCAAGGCCCGGAAGTGGATGGGCCATCAGCGGCCCTGGTACGTTATCAGCCGGGTGCCCGTACCCAACGCCACCTTCATCCTGGCTACGAACTGATTTTCGTGCTCGATGGCGTGCTGCATAACGATGCCGGTGCACACCCAGCAGGCACGCTTGAAGTCTGCCCGCCTGACAGTGAGCATGCGCTGTGGAGCGATGAAGGCTGCACCTTCCTGGTGGTGTGGGAAAAGCCCGTGCAGACCGTTTCCCTGGCGCAGGTGCAGCCATGATGGGCGCCCTCAATAGCGGCTTCGGCGTCCAGGCTGCCCCGGGGGCGCCGCTCGCAGCGGCCTCGTTCGGCAGTGATTACGTGATGGAGCCAAAGCGCGTCATCACCGCCAGCCAGGCGGCCGCCCTGGTACCCGATAATTGCACGATCACCACTGGGGGGTTTGGCAGTTGCGGGCACCCTGACCTGCTCACCGAAGCACTGGCGGCGCGCTTTGCCGCTACCGCACAGCCATCTGACCTGACCCTGGTTTTTGCGGCCGGGCAGGGTGACAAGGCCAGCCGTGGGCTTAATCAACTGGCTGTCAAAGGCCTGCTGAAAAAGGTGATCGGAGGCTACTGGGCGCTTGCACCGTCGATAGGCCAGATGGCACTGCGTGGTGAAATCCAAGCGCACAACTGGCCTCAGGGCGTGATAAGCCACCTGTTCCGCTCAATCGCCGGGGGCAAAAGTGGAGTGCTCTCAGGGATTGGCTTGCACACCTTTATCGACCCCAGGCAGGAGGGGGGCAAAGTCGGCCCGGCTACGACTGAAGAGCTGATCTCAGTGGTAAACGTTGGGGGGCGTGAAGAACTTTTCTATCCGTCGATGCCCATCAATGTCGCCTTTTTGCGCGGAAGTCGGGCGGATGTCGACGGCAATATCAGCATGGAGGACGAAGCCAACTTTCAGGACAGCCTCGCCCAGGCGCAGGCCGTTCACAATTGCGGCGGTATCGTCATCGTGCAAGTGATGGAATTGGTCGACCGTAACTCGCTCGATCCTCAGGCGATCCGTATTCCGGGGATCTTTGTTGATTATCTAGTTTTATCCACACCAGACACACATTGGCAAACCTACGGTGAGGTCAGAAACAACACCTATACCGGGCGGTCGCGCTCCGATACCGCAGTCACGCCGTTACCCCTGTGTGCCAAAAAAATCGTCGCGCGCCGAGCCTTGTATGAAATAGCCCGGTACAACGCGCCGATCGTTAACCTGGGCATTGGCACTCCAGAGTTCATTGCAAGGGTGGCGAGCGAGGAGCGCTGCTCCGCCCATGTGCTTACTGTCGAGTCAGGGGTTATCGGTGGCACGCCTGCTCGCGGGCTGTCATTCGGCGCTTCGAGCAACCCTCAAGCGATTCTCGATCAAGCCAGCCAGTTCGACTTCTATGACGGTGGCGGAATCGATCTGGCCTTCCTCGGATTTGGTCAGGCCGACAGCCGTGGCAATGTCAACATCAGTCGATTCGGCGGGCGGCTCAACGGTGTCGGTGGTTTTATCAACATTTCGCAAAGCGCCAAGCGCGTGGTGTTTTGCGGAACCTTCACGGCCGGTGGTTTGGAACTGGGGTTTGAAGCCGGGCAATTAATCATTGAGCGTGAAGGGGATATCACCAAGTTTATTCAAGCCGTTGAGCACATGAGCTTCAATGCCGCCCATGCGCAATCACGCAACTGCCCGATTCTGTTCATCACTGAACGGGCTGTGCTCGTATTGAAGGACGGCCGCTTGATACTCAAGGAAGTTGCGCCGGGTATCGACATCGAGCGCGATATTCTCGCTCGCAGTACGGCCGATATCATCGTGGCTGACCACGTGGAGTTGATGCCTGCGTCGATTTTTCTCCATCAGCCGCTCTCTGTCACAGACAAGTACTGGCGTTCGCGTGACTAACTCATCATTTCATTGATGGCTCTTCATTCTTCGCACTACGCGTTTTGGAAAACACCATGAAAAAAATAACAATTGCCATAGTGGGCGGTGGTTCTGTCGGCGTCGCATATTTTACGCAACTCATTGATGAAGCTGTTCGTCAGGGGCTGAGTCATCATTTGGATGTGCTGATCTTTGAGTCACAGAAAACACCTGGGCCGGGTTATGCGTACCAGGCAGACTTCGAGTGCAACTTGCTCAACACGCGAGCCGACGCCATGTCTGCGGTGGCAGGCGACAAGCGGCATTTTATTCGCTGGCTGGAACAGCATGGCGCAGATCAGGCGGTAGATTTTCCACAAACAGTCATCGACGATCACGCCTTCCTGCCGCGCAGCCTGTTCGGCAGATACCTGGCGTATCAGTATGAGCAGACGATGGCCTTGGCCCGCGCCCATGGCATTAAAGTCACGGCAGTGACTTCAACGGTCACAGACCTGATATCGCTCTCCGACCAGCGCCCTTGCATTGATACCGAGAGCGGCGTGGCCTACGTGGCGGATCGGGTTGTCCTCAGCATGGGAAACCTGCCATCCACGCGGTTTACTCAGCTCAATGATGTGGCTGGCTTCGTGCGCACCCCCTACCCAACCCGGGACATGGTGCGCAACATACCGGCCAACGCGTCGGTGTGTGTGCTAGGGACCGGACTGTCGGCCATTGACACTGTGCTCTCACTGATGGAAGCCGGGCACCAGGGAAAAATTGTCATGGCATCGCGCACCGGCCGTCTGCCCAGCGTGCGCGGTACCTTTAATCGGCCTCATACATTGACTCATCTGACCCGGGCCCACATCGATAACTTCTGTGATGCAAATGGTGGTCAGCTCAAGCTGCATGACGTCTTTACGATGTTGCTGCGTGAGATCGAGGAGGTTACCGGTGACGCCCTGGACTTGAAGCGCATCTTGAATTCGGGCGCCGGTGTGTTGGACTACATAACGTCTGAGATCATGCAGGCAGACAATGCCGAGCGCCTGTGGCAGTCGGTCATTTACTCGACCAACTCCATTATCGACTACGTCTGGCACCGTCTGTCCCGCGACGACAAGCAGGTATTCCAGACGACATTCGGCAGTCTCTGGTCTTCTTACCGCGTCTCGGTGCCGGTCAAAAACGCCCACAAGTTGCAGGCGTTGCTGAAGGCTGACCGCATACTGGTGCTCGGCGGCGTCAGCCAGGTCACTTACAACGAGGCTTCAAAGGTCTTTGAGACGCGCATTGACGACCGTGGCAGTGCATTTCGTACCGTCATCGAAAGTGAATATGTCATTAACGCCACCGGGTACTCCGTTCAGGTGGAACACTCTGACGTGCCGCTCGTGGTGAATTTGCTCCGTCGCAAGTTGGCCAAGCCCAATGAGTTCGGCGGCTTTGAGTTGGACTTCGAGACAGGAAGGTTGGTGGGTGCAGCCGGTGAGGCCTGGCCGCATGTCTCGGTACTTGGCAGCCTGGCCACCGGCACGTACTTCTGGACGAATGCGATGGACGTCAATGTCAGGTTGGCCCGGCGTCAGGTTGAAGATGCGCTCAGCGTATTGTCAGGCAGCATCTCTCACACGGCGTTGCCTTCGGCGCGAGTACCTCGTCGTCGCTCTGTCACTCGAAGAGGTCGCACGGCCTCCGCTTCGGCGAGCACCAGGCAGAGTAGACGCTACGGCCTGAAGGCTGCTCAGGGGAGCGCAAGCGTGCTTGGGGTACCCGTGCGAGGGGAACTGGCATCGCCGACGACTCAGCTGGTCTGAGGGCGCTTTGAGCTTGGCCATTTAAATCAAGCCCGCGCAGATCGTTTCGGCTGCGGGACCTGAAGCCGGTTGAATCGCAGGCAATAAAAAACCCCAAGGAACTGCTTCCTTGGGGTTTTTCGGTATTTTGGTGCCCAGAGACGGAATCGAACCGCCGACACGGGGATTTTCAATCCCCTGCTCTACCGACTGAGCTATCTGGGCAACGGGGCGCATTAAACGGGTTTTTCAGGGGGTCGTCAAGCAAGTTTTCAAAAAATATTTAATTATTACCGTCGCTTACGTGCCAACCCCGGTTTTTGATCAATTATTGAGCAGGTGGGACGTAGCCTTCGGCCTGGGCGTATTCCTCGCCGGAAAAGAACTTGTCCATTTCGCCGGCCAGGTATTTACGGTCTTCGGCATTCATCATGTTCAGGCGCTTTTCGTTGATCAGCAGGGTCTGGTGTTTCAACCAGTCGCCCCAGGCTTTGGCGGAGACGTGGTCGTAGATGTCCTGGCCCTTGGCACCTGGGTACGGAGGGCGTTCCAGGGCTGGCAGTTCTTCTTTGTACTTGCGGCACATAACGGTGCGGGTCATGACGAAACTCCTGCGTTCAATACGTCGGCCGCGCGCTTCAGCAGTTTTTTCACCGGGGCGGCAAGGCCCAGGCGCGGCGGGGTGGCGAGGTTATACCAGAGCCAGTCGGCCTCGGCCACGTGATGGGCGGTTTCCTCGACCTGGACCAGCCAGGGTTCGATGGCCAGCTGGAAGTGGCTGAAGGTGTGGATCAGCCCCGGCAGTTCCTGATGCTTGCCCAGCGCCAGCGCGTGCTGGTTGGCGAGGTGATCCAGGTCTTGCAGGTCGTCCAGCTCCGGCAAGCTCCACAAGCCGCCCCACAAGCCCGTAGACGGGCGACGGTAAAGCAGGATGGCGCCTTCGGCGTTGGCCAGCATCGGCATCAGCGTGCGCTTTTGCGGGATGGTCTTGCGCGGCTTGGGGATCGGATAGCGCGTCTCCAGCCCGAGCATGTGGGCTTCGCAGCCTTTTTCCAGCGGACACAACAGGCAACTGGGTTTGCTGCGGGTGCACAGGGTGGCGCCCATGTCCATCATGGCCTGGGTGTAGGCGTTGACGCGTTCAAAGGGCGTGAAGCGCTCTGCGGTGGCCCACAGCTGCTTGGCCACCTTGGGTTCGGGGTAGCCCTCTTGGGCGGTAAAGCGCGCCAGCACGCGTTTGACGTTGCCGTCAAGGATCGGCGCGCGCAGGCCCATGCTCAGGCTGGCAATTGCGCCAGCGGTGGACAGGCCGATACCCGGCAACTCGGTGAGCTTCTCCACGTCGCGGGGGAATTCGCCGCCGTGTTCGGCCACCACGATCTTCGCGGTCTTTTGCAGGTTGCGCGCCCGGGTGTAGTAGCCCAGGCCCGTCCACAGGTGCAGCACTTCATCTTCCGGCGCGGCGGCCAGGGCTTCGACCGTCGGCAAGGAGGCCATGAACCGGTCGAAGTAGTTGAGCACGGTGCTGACCTGGGTCTGTTGCAGCATGATCTCCGACACCCACACCCGGTAAGGGGTGATGCCCTGTTGCCAGGGCAGGTCGTGGCGGCCATGACGGTCGTACCAGTCCAGTACCGCTTGTGAAAACTGCTCGTTTCTCATCGGTTGAACAGGCCTTTCAATGCGTCTTTGAGCTTGGGGTTAACCTTGTCGAGCTTTTCTTCCAGCTTCTCGTTAAGGCGATTGCCGGCCGCCTTGAGGGCGACCTGGCCCAGGCCGTCCTTGTCCAGGCGGCAGGCTTTGGCGCCCAGCTCCAACGGGCCACGGCAACGCAGCGGGACTTCAATGCCCTGGAAGTTGGCGCCGACCTGGCAGGCCGGGTCCGGCACGTCGCGCTTGTCGCCTTCGACGATGATGCCCACGCGGTAGTCCATGCCCAGCACGCGTAAATCCACATCACCGTTGCCATTGAGCGTCAGGCCAGGGATGCGCACTTTCAGGTCGGGGTTGCTGGCCACGCCGTTACGGAACGTGAGGTTGCCGCGCAGTTCCTGGAAGGGCGTGTCCTTGCCGCCTGGGGTGGTGCTCAGGGTCTTGCGGTTGAGCAGGGCGATGCCGGTACACAGTTGCTGCTCGATGTTGGCATTGAGCAACACGCCGTTGTTGATCACGAGGCTGGCAGTGCCGTTGAGGCTGTCGATCAGCGCTTTCTGGCTATTGCCACGGCCGCTTAGGTTACTGTCGAGGGTGAGCTGGCCTTTGACCGGCGGGGTTTTCCCTTGGGCCTGCAGGATGCGTTCAACAGGCACCTGCTTGATGTGGCTTTGCAGGGCCAGCACGGGCGTGTCCTGGCGCACGTCGAGTGTGCCGTTGGCCTGGAACGTGCCGTTGTAGAGGCCGCCGCTAAGGGTGTCGAGCTTGAGTTGCCCGTCAATGCCGGAGGCTTTAAGCACCGCGTTCTGAATGGGCAACTGGCTCAGGGTCAACTCGCCAAAGGCCAGGTCTGCATTCACGTCCAGGCTGCGCAGGCGGGTGAGCGGCAGCAGTTTGTCATTGCTCCAGGCGCCTTTGGTCGGCGCCTCCGGCAATGGCGTGTTGCCGCCTGCGGCCATGGCGCCGGCTTCGCTGCTCTGTACTTCGGCCTGGCGTGCGGCGGTTGTACCTTTGGCAGCTTCGGATTTGGCCGGCAGGTAATTGTCGGCATTGAAGGTATCGCCCTTGAGCTGCACACGCAGTGACTGCTTGGCGAAATCATCCACGGCGACGCGGCCGGTGAAGGTGCTGGCATCGAGCTTCAGGTTCAAGTCTTCCAGGGCGACGCTGGTGGGCGTGCCCTTGAGGCGGCTCACCAGTTCGACCTTGCTCAGGCTGCCTGGGGCCATGGCAGGCAGTGGGTGCCCGATGCTCTCAAGAAACTTGGCCAGGTCAAACTGGGCAACCGACAGGGCGCCGCTGATCTGCGGGGTTTTGTCCAGGTCATTGGCCTTTAGTTCGCCCAAGGCGCGCAGTTGGTTGGCCGCCAGTTTCAGGTTGGTCCATTCGGCGACGTTGGCCGCCAGGTCCACCAGCAATTGGCCCTGGGTGGAGAAACTCACCGTCTTGCCCTGCAACGGCTCACCAGTGGCCTCGCCACTCAAGCGCATGTCTTCGAACTGATAACGCTTGAGCGCACGCTGGATGCGCAAGTTGCCGTTCAGCTCAGTCTTGACCCGCATCAGCGGCTGGTTGCTGCCCAGGAAGGCCGTGAGTTTCAGCGGGATGCTGGCGCCTTCGTGGATGGCACCGGCACTCAGTTGGATGCTTTCGGCACTCAGCTGCTTGCCGGTCTGTTCATCGGTGTATTCGACGCGGGCGTTGTTGATGGTCAGGCTGTCGATATCCAGGCGGATCGGCTGCGGTGGCTTTTCCGGCTTGGTTTCAGCCACGGGTTCGACCGGCGCGGGAGCGGGGGTGCCTGTGGTTTCGTCGGGCAGGTTCTTGCCGATGTCTTCCCAGTTGCCATGGCCCTGCTTATCGCGGTTCAGGCGCAGGTTCAGGCCTTCGACACGCACATCGCTCATCTGCACTTCGCGGCGCAGCAGTGGCAGCACGCGCACCGACAGGCCGAGCATCTGCAAGTCGGCAAACGGTTGAGTCGGTGCGGTCAGGGTCGCGACGCTGGCTTCGTGAAGCTCCAGGCCCAGCCAGGGGAACAGGCTCCAGCCGATATCGCCATTGAGCGTCAGCTCGATGTGGGCCTTGTCGCGGGCTATCTGGCGAATTTCTTCTTTGTAGTCGTTGGGATCGAAAAGGTGGGTCAGGGCAAAGCCGAGCGCCACAATGATCAGCAACAGCCCGAGAAGTACCAGACCCAGGATTTTGCCGAACGCTTTCATGGGCGAGTCCTTGTATGTCGATTTCAAAATTTAGCCGCAGAGTATAACGCCCGAAGGCCGGCGTCAGTTCACGGATCGTTACATTGTATCCACCGGCGTGGAAATGGGATTTTGACGTCAGAAAAATACAGACAATCCAAAAAAGGTAGTGGCAGTTTGATTTTTCTGTCATCCACTGGTGCTAATCTCTGCACGTTCGTCCGCCTTCTGCGACTTAAGGTCGCGCCTAAAAGGAAGTTTCACTCAACAAAACGGCCACGCTTTGCGTGCAAGGCCGAGGGAGAGAGCGCCTGACGGACGCATACCAATAACTGGGGGAAACACCAATGAGCACTAGCACTGTGGCCGGCACTGACGCCGCACAGCCTGCGTTCCTGTCCAAGGAGCGCATCATCGCCAAGCCGGGCTTCAACCGCTGGCTGGTTCCACCGGCCGCCCTGGCCATCCACCTGTGCATCGGCATGGCCTACGGCTTCTCGGTGTTCTGGCTGCCGTTGTCCAAGGCGCTGGGTATCACTGCGCCGGTGGCTTGCGCACCGGACATGGGCTTTATCGCTCAAGTCTTTTCGTCTCAATGCGACTGGCCCATCTCCATGCTGGGCTGGATCTACACCCTGTTCTTCATCTTCCTGGGCTGCTCCGCAGCGATCTGGGGCGGCTGGCTGGAACACGCCGGGCCGCGCAAGGCCGGGGTTGTCTCGGCGCTGTGCTGGTGTGGTGGCCTGCTGATCTCGGCTTTGGGTATCTATACCCACCAGATCTGGCTGATGTGGATCGGCTCCGGGGTCATTGGCGGCATTGGCCTGGGCCTGGGCTATATCTCGCCCGTTTCGACCTTGATCAAGTGGTTCCCGGACAAGCGCGGCATGGCCACCGGCATGGCGATCATGGGTTTTGGCGGCGGCGCGATGGTGGGTGCACCTTTGGCCGCGGCGCTGATGGGCCATTTCTCTTCGCCGACCAGCGTCGGTGTATGGCAGAGCTTTGTGGTCATGGCGGCGATTTACTTCGTGTTCATGATCGGTGGCGCCCTGCTGTATCGCGTACCCCCGACCGGCTGGAAGCCTGAGGGCTGGACCGCGCCAGCGAAGAAAGCCAGCAATGCGATGATCACTCACCGCCATGTGCATGTGAATGTTGCGTGGAAAACCCCACAGTTCCGCCTGGTATGGCTGGTGCTGTGCCTGAACGTGTCGGCCGGTATCGGCATCCTGGGCATGGCCTCGCCGCTGCTGCAGGAAGTGTTCGGCGGCAAGTTGCTGGGTGTTGATGTGC
>NZ_WKCD01000110.1:0-16188 GCF_021606625.1 Pseudomonas sp. PA-4-8C | reverse complement strand
CGCGAATGCGGTGTGACAGTCAACAGATGTATTGGCTGTTCCACCGCATTCGCGAGCAAGCCCGCTCCCACATTGGTTTAGTGGTGTTGCATAGATTCGAGCAAGACCTCAATTTCTTCAAAGCCCGGCCGCGCGAGCACATCCGGCTGGCAGCAGCGTTGTTGCAGTGCCTGCAAGCGTTCGTCACTGGCCTCAGCCCGCTCCAACAACTCCCCCAGCAACACCCCGAACGCGCGCACTTCAATACGCTGCAGCGCACGGGTTTCCAACGTGTCCGCCGTGGCATGGAAGGACGCCGCGCCAAAGTCTCCCAGCAAGCAATCACCCGCTGCATTCCACAGGATATTGTGGCCATACAGGTCACCATGGGTAATGCCGTGCCGATGCAGGTGCGCCGCCACCGAAGCAATACCCCGCGCCATGCGCAGTGCCACATCCAGGCTGAAACGGGTGTCGGGTTCGTAGACATCCCGCGTGCACGACGCCAGGCTCGGCAGGGCCGCGAGGTTGCGGTAACTCGGATCGATCAGCTCCATCACCAGGGCGGCCTGGTTATCGGGATGGCCGACGACCCGCCCTTCAACCTTGATCAGGTTGGGATGCAGCCCGGCAGCGATGCAGGCTTGCATTTCATGCAGCGGTGAACCGTCGCTGGTGATGGTGCCCTTGTACAGTTTGACCGCGACCGGCAACGCCCGGGGTTTCCACAGCGCCTTGCGAATGATCCCCGAAGCGCCTTCACCCAGGACTTCGCCCATTTCCAGTTCCTGCCAGGCAATGTTCGGCGTCGCCTCATCACTGCTCACCTGCACGGCCATTTCCACCGGGTTGCCGGCGTAGGCCAGCCAGGTCAGGCTCGGCAGGGTCAGCAGCCACTGCGGCAGATGAGTGAGGCGGTTGGAGGCGATGCGGATCAACTCCAGGTTTTGGCACTGGGCCAGGCTTGGCGGTAGGTGAGTCAGTTGGTTACCGGCCAGCATCAGTTTTTGCAGCAATGGGCGTTGGCCCAGTTCATCGGGCAACTGACTGATGCGGTTATCGGTGAGGATCAGCCAGCGCAACAGCGGCGGCAGGGCGGCGGCGGGCACCTGGCTGATCTGGTTGGCCTTGAAGCCGATCATGCTCAGCTGGGCGCACTGGCCCAGGCATTGTGGCAGTTCGGTAAAGGCGTTGTCCGAACAGAACAGTACGCGCAGGTGCGTCAGGCGGTGCAGGTCGTCGGGCAGGCTGCTCAGCGCGTTGCCGGTGAGGTTGAGGATTTCCAGCGAGTCGGCCAGATCGAAAATTTCCCGGGGGAACTCGGTCAGCCCGCAGGCCAGGTCCAGGCGCATCGCGCCGGCCAATTGGCCAGCCTTGAGTTGGGCGAGGGTATTCATGCAGGCGTGGTGCTCGGAAGAGGGCGTAAAAGGCGCTCATGATAGCGGCTCGGGCGCGGTTTGCGGGCACAGCGTGTGCAATTGGCGCAGGCGACTGGCGGTGCGGGCGAGGTCGATGGCCTGGCCTTCCAGGCATTTATCCAGGGGCTGGTGACCGATAAGTGTCAGTTGTTTGTCCTGGTCGTAGAGCACGTCTACCAGGTTGATAAAGCGCTGTTGCACGGCGATGGGGCATTCGGCCAGATGCGGCAGGCCGTCGATGATCCAGTGGTCGAAGTCCTGGCACAACAACAGGTAGTCCATGACCGCCGTGAGCTGTTCGCACAGGTCGTTGAAGGTGAACGCGATGGTTCGTGCCTGATGGCCTCGGCATTGTAACTGCCGAGTGCCGACCTTCAGGGTTTGCGCCGGGCAATCTGTGGCAGGCAGGCCCAGGTTTTCACGCTGGCCAGCCGTACCTGGCCAGACGTACTGGCCGCCCGTGAAGCGTTGTTGCGCGTGGGCCTGAGCCAGGCTGCGAAAGTCCTGAGGCGCACTGACTTCCAGCACCTCCATGCGCGCGGCGATCAGCTCGATCACCGGTTTGAAGCGTTCGTGGTACAGCGGGTTGGGCAGCAATTCTTCCGGCGGATAGTTGGAAGTCACCAGCACCAGCACGCCGCGCTGGAACAGGGCCTTGAACAAGCGGCTGATGAGCATTGCATCGCCGATATCGTGCACATGGAATTCGTCAAAACACAGCACTCGGCAGCCGGCCAGCAGCTCGTCCAGCGTGACGCCCAGGGCATCGTCATGCCCGCGGTGCAGGAACATGCCCTGGTGCAGCCGGGCGAAGAAGCTGTGGAAATGCACGCGCTGCTTCTCGGCGATGGGCAGTGCTTGGAAAAAACCGTCCAGCAGCCAGCTTTTGCCACGCCCCACCGGGCCATGCAGGTACAGGCTGCGCGTGGCCTGGCCGGTGAGCAGGTGTTGGGCCTCGCGATTCAGGGCGCTAATCGCCCGGATTTGCCCATCACTGAGGGTATAACTCTGTTGTGCGGCCTTTTGTTGAAAATATGCCGGGATAGGCGAGGCGTCCGAGGCGTCGGTTTTTTTACCCAGCAGGCGCTGGAGCAGGGCAAGCACGGCCAAGAATAAACACTCTGTATTGCGGTGGTCGCTCACTGTAAGACGCTCAATGCCATTTGACCAATAGCGAACGGCCCCAAGCCTTGCAAACTGGCACTTTCGGGTTAACTGGCTAACCTCATACACAGTTGTCACCCCTGTATAAGGAATTGGGGCTGTGAAGGGACCGGCGGTATTGGCAGTCATGGGCACGATGCTCTGCAACGCGGCGATTGCTGCGCAACTCCAGGTGCAGGTGCGTATCGACGTGCAACGGGGTTGCCAGTTGGTGGGCACCACCCGTAGTGCGGGCATCGAGCAACTTGGTGTATTGGATTTCGGCAGCGGCCCGCGTCTGGATGACCCGGCCGGCCCCCTGAGTGCGGCCCTGATCAGCCAGCGCCAGCCGCGCCTGGAATGTAACCCCGACACGCCTTACCAGGTGCGCGTTGACGGCGGCCTGCATGGCGGTGTGGGTGAAGTGCGTTATCTGGCCACTGCGGCGCCTTCCAGCCGGCCCATCCCCTATCGAATCTACGCCGACGCCGCGCGGCTTATCCCCTTGCCGGTGGACGTGCCGATCAGTGGCCGTGTGCCGGACACCGGCTCCGTGGAGCTGCCGCTGTATGGGCGCATCGAACCACTCAAGGACATCCCCGCCGTCGGCCGTTATTCCGACCT
Source organism: Pseudomonas sp. PA-4-8C (assembly GCF_021606625.1). Lineage (NCBI taxonomy): Bacteria > Pseudomonadati > Pseudomonadota > Gammaproteobacteria > Pseudomonadales > Pseudomonadaceae > Pseudomonas > Pseudomonas sp. PA-4-8C. The sequence continues at coordinate 13,024 of NZ_WKCD01000110.1, read as the reverse complement.
GCTCAAGGTCACGGTCACATGGTAAGCCGCTACCTGGCCGTGACGGCCCTGGGCAGCCTGCTGTTGCTGGCGGATGACGCGCAGGCGGCGGTGGTCAACGGCCAAGTCCACGCACGGTTGGTGATCACCGCCAGTTGCGAAGTGAGCAAGGGCGTGGAAACCGCGCCGGTCACGCCCGAAGGCGGCACCGCGCTGTTGGACTTTGGCAGCCAGGGGCCGACGTGGAACGAGACCTTGGGCGCGGCGATTTCCGATGACGACAAGGCGCCGCTGTCGGTGTCCTGTAACCCCTCGGTGGTCAGCAGTTTCACGGTGACCATCGACGGCGGCGCCAACGGCGACGGCACCACACGGCGCCTGAGCAATGGCCGCCAGACCATTCCCTATCGACTCTCGGCCGACCCCCAGGGGCGCAGTGCCTACAGCATAGGTCAGCAACGCAATTTCGTCGTGACCCAGGGCACCCAGGTACCAATCCCGGTATTCGGTTCCGTGGTGGCGAATACCAGGGCCCTACCGGCCGGCATCTACACAGACACCCTGACGGTGACTCTGGATTGGTAAACCATGAGGATGGATATCATGCATGTACTTGTATCGCGAATCGGCCTCTGCGCCCTGGGCCTGGGGCTGGCGTCCAGCCTGAACGCGGCGACCACGGTGACCGGGCAGATCAGTTCCAGCCTGACCTTGATCGCCAGTTGCCAGGTCAACGGCTCCGGCGCGGCCACCGGGCTGAATTTCGGTAGCTTGAACTTCGGTACCACCAACAGCCTGTTTACCAATGCCGATGCCCAGTTGCTCGGCGGCACCGGTACCGGCGGGGCGTTGTCGATCCTGTGTTCGGCTGGCACCGCGCCAACGATCAAGGTGCGTGCCGGCGCCCACGATGGCGCTTCCCCCGGTGGCACCCGAGCGTTGGCCGATGGCGTGGGTAACTTCGTGCCCTACGATTTCTACACTGACAGCGGGCGTTCCGCGCTGTTGGCGATTGACGGCGTGGTGACACTCGCCACCAGTACCGGCGTGGCGCAGACCGTCAACCTTTACGGCCGGGCCGTGGGCAAGGCGGGGCTGCCAGCGGGCACCTACACCGACACGGTGGCCGTGGAACTGACGTTCTAACGATGTGGCCCAGAGTGTTGCTTGCCATCGGCCTGGCGATGCCGTTGCCGCTGTCGGCGGTGGTCAACCAGAGCTTCCAAGTGAGCGCGACCATCACGCCGGGCTGCCTGATCGTGGGCGGCGGTTCCAACTACGGCACGTTGGCCTACGGCAGCTATTCGGCCCTGGCCACCAGCACGGTGACGGCGGCCCTCACTGGCGGTGTAACCCTGCAATGCACGCCGGGCGTGGCCCTGAGCATGAGCGTCGATGGCGGCCTGCACAGCAGCACCGGGCGCAACTTGCAGCTCAACAGTGGCAGCGCGCGGGTGGCTTACCAATTGTTTCGCGATGCGGCGTTCAGCCAGAGCCTGGGCATCAGCCAGAGCGTCAGCGTGACCTACAGTGATGCGAGCAACATCAGCCTGCCGATTTACGGGCGGGTGGTTTTACCGGGCAATCAGCCTGGGGGGACGTACAGCGACACGCTGCAGGTGCAGCTGACGTGGTAGGGCTAACGGTTTTAAGGAGGGGTGTTATGGGGTGTGCTTTGCGACGGTTATGCACCGTGGGTTTCGCCTTGGGGGCGTTGTGCTCGGCGGGGTTTGTACAGGCAGCCAGTTCGGTGCTGATCTGGCCCATCGACCCGGTGCTGGAGGCCGACCAACAGGCCAGCGCGCTGTGGCTGGAGAACCGTGGCACCGAGACCGCCAACCTGCAGATCCGCGTGTTTGCCTGGAGCCAGAATGGCTTTGACGAGCAGTACCAGAACCAGCGCGATGTGATCGGCAGCCCGCCCGTGGCCAAAATCGAGCCGGGCCAGAAACAACTGGTGCGCCTGACCCGCACCCGGGAAGTGCCGCCGGGACAGGAGCTGGCCTATCGCATCATCATTGATGAAATCCCCTCGGCGCTTCAGGTGCCCACGCCGCCGGAGGGCAAGAACACGGCGGCGGCGATTCGCTTTCAGATGCGTTATTCGGTGCCGTTGTTTGCCTACGGCGCCGGCTTGTGGAGCAAGGACGACGCTACCCGCCAACGCGATCCCAAGGGCGCGGGCAAGCCGCAGTTGAGCTGGCAGAAGGTCAACGTGGCAGGGCGCAACTACATCGAGGTGCGCAACCAGGGCGCCGTGCATGCGCGGCTTACCGATGCGTCATTCAAACAGGGCGGGCAGACCCGGCCGTTGGTGGACGGTTTGCTCGGCTATGTGCTGCCGGGCGCGAGCATGCGCTGGCCGGTGCCGGATGCCGTATCGGCCGACCAGCCGTTGCAGGTACGCGTCAACGGCGCGCCGCAACTGGAAAGCCTGGCGCCCAAGCGATAGCCGTTATGTAGCGCAACGGGCACGCGCCCGGGTTTTAACAGGATGGAGATGTCCATTGAAGGACACAACGCCATGGTGAGTCGTGGTTGGGCTCGGGTTTTATGGCCGTCGGTGGCAGTGGCAAGCGGGCTGTGGGGCGCGGCGATGGCGGGTGACTTGCCGCCGCCGCCCGGCAGCATGGAGGCAGTTGCCGATGCACAGCTGTTTCTGGAACTGGTGGTCAACCAGATGGACACCGGCCGCGTTATCGCGGTCGAGCAGCGCGCCGGCCAGCTGTTTGTGCCGGCCAGCGCGTTGCAGGACGTGGGCATGAAACTGCCCGGTGAGCCCGTCGGCAGTGTGGCCCTGGACCAGGTGCCGGGCCTGCACAGCGACTACGACAGCAACGGCCAGCGCCTGCTGCTGGATGTGCCGCCTTCCTGGCTGCAGGAACAGTTCATCGGCAACCGCAATACCTATCCGCGTACCCAGGCCATGAGCAGCTTCGGCGCCTTGCTCAACTATGACGTGTATTTCAATGACACCGACGACGGCGGCAGTTACCTCGCGGCGTGGAACGAAGTGCGGCTGTTCGACACCTGGGGCACCTTGTCCAACACCGGGCAACTGCGCCAGACCCTGTCCGACGGAGTCAGCGGCGGCACCCTCAACAATGGTTACCGACGTTACGACACCACCTGGCGTTTCTCCGACGATGAGCGCCTGCTGACCTACGAGGCTGGCGACGTGATCAGCGGCGCGCTGCCCTGGAGCAGTTCGGTGCGCCTGGGCGGGGTGCAACTGTCGCGGGACTTTGCCGTGCGCCCCGACCTGGTCACGTACCCCTTGCCGCAGTTTGCCGGTGAGGCGGCGGTGCCGTCGTCGGTGGATCTGTTTATCAACGGCTATAAATCCGACAGCGCACAGTTGCAACCCGGCCCTTACACCCTGACCAACATCCCGTTTATCAACGGTGCCGGCGAGGCCGTGGTGGTCACTACCGACGCCCTGGGACGCCAAGTGTCGACCACGGTGCCGTTCTACGTCACCAGTACCTTGCTGCAACAAGGCTTGACGGATTTTTCGCTGGCCGCCGGTACCTTGCGCCGTGACTACACCCTGCGGGACTTCGGCTACGGGCCGGGCGTGGCCAGTGGCACGTTCCGCTACGGCTATTCCGATAACCTGACCCTGGAAAGCCACGCCGAAGCCTCCAGCGACCTGACCCTCGGCGGGCTCGGCGGCAACCTGCGCCTGGGCAACTTCGGCGTGCTCAATACCGCCCTCAGCCAGAGCCAGTTCGACAGCCGCACAGGCCAGCAACTGAGCCTCGGTTACCAGTACAACAGCACGCGCTACAGCTTTATGTACCAACGGGTGGAACGCCGCGACGACTACGCCGACCTGACCCTGGTCGATACCCCTTACGCCAGCCTCAGCAAGCGCAGCGAGCAGGTGACCCTGAGCCTCAACCTTCAACGTTTCGGCAGCCTGGGCCTGGGCTATTTCGACGTGCAGGCGGCGGACGACTCGCGCACACGGCTGCTCAACCTGAGCTGGAGCAAACCGCTGTGGCGCAACACCAGCTTTTATCTGTCAGCCAACCGCGAAATCGGTGACAGCAACTGGGCCATGCAGGCGCAACTGGTCATCCCGTTCGACCTCAACGCCAGCCTGGCCTTAAGCTCCGAGCGCAGCAAGGACGGCGCCAGTCGCCAGCGCATCAACTACAGCCGCGCGGTGCCCAGCGAAGGCGGGGTGGGCTACAACCTCGGCTATGCCCAGGGCGATGCCCCCAGCTATCGGCAGGCCGACCTGACCTGGCGCTTGCAGTCGGTGCAGTTGCAGGCCGGTGTGTACGGCAGCAGCGAGGCCATGACGCGTTGGGCGGACGCCAGCGGCTCGCTGGTATGGATGGGCGGCGAAACCTTTGCCGCCAACCGCATCAATGACGCGTTTGTGGTGGTGAGCACCCAGGGTTTCGCCGGCATTCCGGTGCGCTACGAAAACCAGCTGGTGGGCCAGACCGACCGCAACGGCCATTTGCTGGTGCCGTGGAGCAGTGCCTACTACCGCGGTAAATACGAGATCGACCCGTTGAACCTGCCGGCGAATGTGCAGAGCCCCAATGTGGAACAGCGCGTGTCGGTACGCCGGGGCAGCGGTTATCTGCTGGAATTCCCGCTGCGCCGGGTGCTCGCCGCCAGCATCACCCTGGTGGACCGCCAGCACCAGGAGTTGGCGCTGGGCAGCCTGGTAATGCACGAGCAAAGCAACACTCAGGCGGTGGTCGGCTGGGATGGCCTGGTGTATCTGGAAAACCTCAGCGCCCATAACACCTTGCAGGTCACGCTCGGTGAGGGCCGCATCTGCCAGGCAACCTTCGATATTGATGAGCAGCAACAGGATGTGCCCTTGATCGGGCCGTTAGTGTGCCAATGAGGGATTGAACAGGGAGTGTTCAGGTGAGGGGCAGCGTAGGGCTATATGGCGTAGGTTTGTTGTTTTGCGGGCAGGCCATGGCGGCGTGTTCGGTGGTGTCCACCGTGCCGGCCAGTTTTGGTTCGATCAGTTCGATGACGGTGCGCACCGCCGCGCAAACCAGCTCTACGGCCAACTCAGGGTTGAGTTGCACCTCGGCGCTGATATCGCTGCTGGTGTCCACCGACCACTTTTACGCCACGATCACCTCGCCCCAGACCGGTTTGGTCGGGCCGACCGGTGATGTGATCAGCTACACGATTTATGGCAATAACAGCACCAGCTATCCCATCACCCGTGGCAGCCAATTCGATTTCGGCGGCGCTGGCGGCATCGCCCAGAGCATCGGCCTGATCGCCGGGCCCGGCGCGAAAACTGTGCCGTTGTACCTGAGCAGCATCACTGGCAGCAACGTCGCCGCCGGGGTGTACACCGAGACATTGAGCATCGCCTGGGTGTGGAATTATTGCTCGGGGATCGGCCTTGGCGGCATTTGCCTGGGACGTGACATTGGCAGCGGCACGGCATCGCTGACCGTCAACATGACCGTGACCAACGACTGCCAGATCACTGCCCCGAATATCAGCTTTGGCAGCGCGCCGGTGGTCAGTGGGTTTACTGCGGTGACCGGGCAGACCATCAACATCGCCTGCACCAAGGGCAGCGCCTATACCGTGGGCTTGAGCGATGGCCAGAACCCGGTGAGTGTCGGCGGCCGGCGCCGCATGATTTCCGGCAGCAACTACCTGGCCTATGACATTTTCCAAAGCGCCGGCACCACGCGTTGGGGCAGTGTCGGCGCGGCGCGGCGGGCCAGTTCCACGGCCGAGGTCAACCCTGGCAACGGGTTGGGCGTCGGTAGCCAGGTGTACAACTACAACGCCAAGGTCTACACCGACCAGCCCACGCCGCCGGCTGGCACCTATCTGGATAATGTGGTGTTGGACGTCGGTTTTTAGAATGGCGTCTGCAGCGCGGCGGCCTGGTCTACCGGGCTGACCATTGCATAGTTGTAGCCGCCGCCCGACCAATAGTCGGCCTGCAAACCATCGGCACTGCGGCTGCCGCGAGGCAGGAAACCGTTGTTCGGGCCAGGCGGGCGGATGTAGAAGCTGATGCGCCGGCCTTGGGCGTCCTGATACAGCACCATGGCTGCCGCGCCTTGGTCGGTGGTGAGCAGGCGCCCGCTGACCGGCTTGAAACCGGCTTGGCTGAGGTCGGGCAGGCGATGGGCCTGGTTGAAATAACGGTCGAGCCAGGCCTGCATGGTGCCACGGTCCTGAGCGTTGTAGTCGGCGGGCATGATGCCGTCCTGGGCAAACAGACGGTAGGCCTGCATGGCGTCGGTCATCGGCAGCAGCGGCGGCTGGGTGGCTTCGCGGGCGTGCCAACCGCCAAACCCGCCGAGGCTCACGGCGATCAGCAGCAACGCCGCCGTGGCCAGGTGCCGACGGGACTGTTTATTGATGCGCTGACGAATCAGCGCCGGGTCCAATGCCGGGTTGTACGGCTGCTGCAGGGCGCCGCTCAACGACGCACGCAGCAACTGTGCATCCTGTTGCCAGGCCTGTACCTGGGCCGCCACTTCGGGGTGGCTGGCCAGCCAGGTTTCAAGCACACGACGGTCACCGTCCAGCAGTTGATGATCGACGTAGGCATGTAAATCGCGTTCGCTGGGGGGCAGGCTGATCATTTGAGTCTCCGCAGGGAAGGGCTGGTCATTTCGCCATCGCTGAGTTGACGCAACGCTTGGCGCGCGCGGGACAGGCGTGACATCACGGTACCGATGGGCACCTTGAGGATCTCGGCCACTTCCTTGTAGCTCAAGCCCTCGACAGACACCCACAGCAGCAGGGCGCGCTGTTCGGTGTTGAGTTGGTCGAAGGCTTGCAGGGTGGATTGGGCCAGCACCGTGCGTTCCACCGAAGGTTGCACGTCATCGCGGCCGGTGAAGAATTCGAGCATGCGCGCATAGCGGCGGCTGCGGCGGTGGGCGTCGAGGAATTGCCGGTAGAGGATAGAGAACAGCCAGGCGCGCAAATCGCCCTCGATACGTTTATCGGCCCAGGCGACGATGGCGCGCTCCAGGGTCGATTGCACCAGGTCATCGGCGCTGCTGCTGTTGCGCGTCAGGGACACGGCAAAACGCCGCAACCTGGGGATGAGTTCACGTAACTGTTCGTCGAGTTCATGCATGGGTGTCTGGCTGATCACTACGCTGGGACTAGAGAGACGTCCGGCGTTGAAGGTTATTCCCCGTCCCGCAAAATAAATTCAGGGCCTGGGAATAGAGCCCATCGGCGTTCGTCTTAATGCTCCGACCTTATGTTTCAGCCTGAGGCCTCTGGCCCTGGAGTTCCTGCATGGTAGATCACTCATCACCCCCCCGTCCTCCCTTGAGCACTGCGAGCCTGATCGCACGACTCGCCGGCATCGGTGCCGTGGTTGCGGTTGTTGCCGGCGCATTTGCTTACGTCAATGGCACGTTCGACCCACAGCGCCTGCGGCCAAAAACCTTGGTCAATGCCCTGGAAACCAATAACGGCGTGCATCCGGGCTTTCGCCGTAACCATGCCAAGGGCGTATGCGTGGCGGGTTATTTCCAGAGCAGTAGCGAGGCCCGTGCGTATTCCAGTGCCCAGGTGTTCAGCGAGGCCAAGACCCCGATCATTGGCCGCTTTGCCTTGCCCAGCGGCAACCCCTACGCGCCGGACAGCAGTGTGCCGATTCGCAGCTTTGCCGTGCAATTCAGCCAGGCCAACGGCCAGCAATGGCGTACAGGGATGAACAGCATGCCGGTGTTCCCGGTGGGCACGCCTGAGGCGTTCTACCAATTGCTCAAGGCCGGCGCGCCAGACCCGGCCACGGGCAAGCCGAACCCGTCGAGCATGCCGGCGTTTTTTGCCGCACACCCTGAGACCGCGCCGTTCCTGGCCTGGGTCAAAACCGCCAAGCCATCGGCCAGTTACGCGACTGAAACCTATAACGGCATCAACGCGTTTTACCTGGTGGCTGCCGATGGCAAGCGCCAGGCCGTGCGTTGGGAGGTGGTGCCCCAGAGCCAGGACGCGGCGGGTGATACCGCACCTACGGGCAGTGACTTCCTGGAGCAGGATTTGGTGCGACGCCTGGCTGTCGGGCCGTTGCGTTGGCAGCTGAACATGACCCTGGCCAACCCCGGCGACCCGCTGGACGATGCGAGCAAGACCTGGAGCGGCGCACACAAGGTGCTCAACGCTGGCACCCTTGTGCTGCAAAGCAGCCAGCCCCAGGCAGACGGCGATTGCCGCGATATCAACTTTGACCCGCTGATTCTGCCCAGTGGTATCCAAGCCTCCAACGATCCCTTGCTGGCCGCACGTTCGGCCGCGTATGCCAGTTCGTACCTGCGCCGGGCCGGTGAAGTCAGCCCGTTGCACAGCGCCCCTCAGGAGTCGAAGCCATGAATGCTCAACCGCGATTTTTTGCGCCCTTGGCGCGCGTGCTGCACTGGCTGATGGCGCTGATGATCATCGCCATGCTGTTTATCGGCGCGGGTTTGGCGGCGTCGGTATCGGAGCGCCATGAGTGGCTGATCCACCTGCACAAGCCGCTGGGCATTGCGATTCTGGCATTGGTGATCGTGCGCCTGGCGGTGCGTTTCTCTACGCGCCAGCCGCCGTTGCCAGCGGATTTGCCGGTGTGGCAGAGGCTGGCAGCCAAGGCCTCCCATGTGCTGTTGTACGCGTTGATGCTGGTGTTGCCGCTGCTGGGTTGGGCGATGATTTCAGCGGCCGGTGACCCTGTGATGCTCAGTAGTAACCTGCAACTGCCCGCGCTGCTGGGGGCGAATGCGCCGTTGTTTGCGTTGTTGCGCAAGGCTCATGGTTATTTGGCCTATCTGCTGTTTCTCACCGTACTGGTGCATCTGGCGGCCGCGTTGTTCCACGGTTTGATCCGACGCGATGGTGTCTTGCAAAGCATGACCGGTAGCAAGGATTGACCGCTCTTGTGGCAAGCTCGCTCGCCACAAGAGCTCGCCTCAGGGGTTAGCGCAAACGCCCGACGATATCGGTGATGCTGCTCAATACGTCCTTGCCCAACTGTTTCGAACGATCGCCTGACCAGCCAGTTCGCAGGTTGGGCGCGTCGTCGTTGTCCTTGAAGGGCATTTCCAGGGTCAGGGACAGGCAGTCGTACTTTTCCCCCACCGCGTTGCAGGCCAGGGTCATGTTGGCTTGGCCAGGCAGGTCGCGGGTGTAGCCGTGGGTGGTCTGGAAGTCCCGGGTCAGGTGGCTCAAATGGCTGCGGAAGTGTTTTTCCAGGGCTTCGATACGCGGGGTGTAGCCAGGGTTGCCTTCGCAGCCGGCGGTGAACACGTAGGGGATTTCTTCATCGCCGTGTATGTCGAGGAACATATCCACGCCGTATTTTTCCATCTGTTGCTGGACGAACAGGACTTCAGGGCTGAGTTCCTGGCTGGCGCTTTGCCAGGCGCGGTTGAGGTCCTGGCCCATGGCATTGGTGCGCAGGTGGCCATGGAAGGCACCGTCCGGGTTCATGTTCGGCACCAGGTACAGATCGGCGACGGCCAGCAGTTTTTTCAGTTCGTCGTCGCCGTCTTTTTGCAGGCGCTCAATCACGCCCTCCATAAACCATTCGGCCATGTGTTCGCCGGGGTGCTGCTGGGCGATGATCCACACCTTGCGCCGGCCTTCGATCCCTTTGCCACGGCGCAGCAGTTGGATATCGCGGCCTTCAGCGCTCTTGCCGGTGGCCAGCAGGGTGACTCCGGCGTACTTCAGGGCTTGCTCGATCAACCAGTCGTGGCGTTCACGGCTGTAGGGCTCGAAGTAGGCAAACCAGGCGTACTTTTGCCGGGTCTGGAGAGTGATGTGCAGGATCTCGCCATCAAAACGTGTCGGTACCCGGAACCAGTTGATATGGTCATAGGACGCCACGGCGTTGTAACCGCTCCAGGCATGCCTGTAGGACGAGCGCCCTGCGTTGCTCAAGCGAAAGGTGTGGGTGTGCCCCACGTGCATGCCTTCGGCCTTGAAGTGGAACCATTGGTAGTGATCGCTGCGGGTGTCGGGTTTGATTGCCAGCAACAACTGATAAGCGTCGCTGGCATCCAGGACCTGAATGTTGCCGCTGTCGAAGTCGGTGCTGATCTTGATGGAGGTCAAGGCCACGGTCATAGTCTGGTTGCCTGAATATGAGTGATGTGGCGGCTATCTTACACAGGGGTTCGGTAAAACCTGGATGCAAAAATTGTTGCAGGGGAGGGGGCGTCATCCGTGACGCCGCGGCAGCTTAGAGTCTATGAGATTGATTCTCAAGCGCTAATTCGCAGATATACGGGCTAGAGCGTTCGGACGACTTTCTTTGAGCGATAGTCTTTTGCTACCATGCGCGCCATCAAGCAACACACAGTCTTCATTAGCCTGAAGCCACGCCAGGGAAACTGGCAAAAAAAAGACCCGGCCAAAGAGCCGGGTCAAAAACCGTGATTAGCCTGATGAGGAGATATTCCAAGAGTCCGACCTAAGGTCTCTTGGTCTATCGACTGATCTCGCGATCAGCTGAGTCCAATAATAATCATTATCATTTGCAAGTCAAATGTTTTTATCCGTGGGATAGAAATATTTTTCTTTCGTGCCTGCTACGCGTTTGCCGCCGCCCCTGGCGCCTGCAACGACCGCTCCACCATCGCTTTCGCCATATCGATCAAATACACCACCGAAAACGCCAGATCACGCTGGTTGCCTTGATGGCTGCACGCCGATTCGTAGGCGGTAGCCGATGCACTGCGCAACAGGTCCGAGGCGTGTACCAGGGCTTCCTCCTGGCTGATTTGCGGTTTTATCGCGAACAGGGCACCGTCCGAATCCGGCGTCGACCGATTTTCTTTCAAGTAATAGTCCAGTGCGCGCTGGGCCGCACCACTGTTGCACATGTCGTTTACTTCAGTCAGTTCGGATGTTTCGGGCGTTAAGTGCGTGCGGGTCGTCATAAGCGGCAGTACTCCGGTGGGTGTCGAAATCCTTGGGCTTGATGATAGTACGTATCGTATTCCTGTCGTTTTATGGATTACTACAAACTGTTTATTGCCCGAAAAAATGGGCACCGTATTGTGATGCGTCATGGATAACTGGATAGCGTTGGTCAAAGCCAACATGAAAGACCGCAAGGTCACACAGGATGAACTGGCGCAGCGCCTGGGCATGTCCCAGGGCGGCATCGGCCATTGGCTCAATAAACGCCGTGTGCCGAGCCTGGCGGACATGAACCGCGTGCTGGCCGAACTGGGGTTGGGGTATTTGGAGGTGGCGCTGGAAATTCGTGAACGGGCCGCGCAAGTGCCTGAACGGGAATCGCACTACAACCCGTACTTTCGTTACCCGGTCAGCGACTGGAAGCAGGCCTGCGAGCTGCGTGAGGAGCGTGCGCCTTATAGAACCGAGCGCTACGAATTGACCGATTACCACGCCCGAGGCAAGGCATTCTGGCTGCCAGTGAGGGGAGACGCCATGACCGCCCCCACGGGCATGAGCATTGCAGCTGGCATGATGATCCTGGTTGACCCGGCGATCGCGCCCGAGCCCGGTAAATTAGTGCTGGCCCAATGGGCTGGCAACCCCCAGGCCACCTTTCGCCAATTGCAGGAAGAAAGCGGCCAGCACTACCTGGTGCCGCTCAACCCCACTTACCCCAAGGTGCTGCTCACCGACGGCTGTCGCCTCCTGGGTGTAGTGGTGCAGGCCACGGCGAAGTTCTAGCCAGCCGTTTCAAGCTCCACCAACGCGCTGCCTTCGGCCACCATTTCACCTTCCTGGCAGAACAGCGCCTTGACCACCCCGGCGTGGGGCGCTCGGATGCTGTGTTCCATCTTCATGGCTTCGAGCACCACCAGCTGAGCGCCGGCTTCAACGGTTTGACCCAGCTCTACGAGCACTCGCACGATGCTGCCGTTCATCGGTGCGGTGAGGCCGCCCTGATGAGATTGACTGGCCTCGACCGCCGCAATCGGGTCGAACAGGCTGACGGCATGCATCTCGCCGTCCCAGCGCAGGTACAGGCTGCCTTCACTGCGCACCGCCAGATGAGCACGGCGCACGCCCTGATGTTCAGTCAGCAACTGTTCGCCGCATAACTGTGCGGTGTGCCCCGCCAGCGTCACCAGCCGATCCTGCCCATTGCAACTCAGGTGCAGCGACACCTCGGCAGGCAGGCCCGCGCGAAAGCCCTGGTGACTTGCCCAAGGCCCGTCGCCCACCGGCAAGCTCTGCATAAACGCCGCGCCCGCCGCCTGCCAGAACTCATCGCTCAAGGCCCCTGGCGTCGGCAACAACTCATTCTGATAGCGCGGGATAAACCCGGTGTCCAACTCGGCCGCGGCAAACGCAGGATGCCCGATGATGCGCCGCAAAAAGCCCAGGTTGGTCTTGAGCCCACCGACCGCAAACTCATCCAGCATGCTCAATAAGCGCAGGCGCGCTTGTTCGCGGTCTTCACCCCAGGCAATCAACTTGCCGAGCATCGGGTCGTAGAACGGCGACACGCTGTCACCTTGCTCGACGCCGCTATCCACCCGGCGTCCAGGGCCTGGGCTGGACTCGCGGTATAGCGCCAAGTGCCCGGTAGCGGGCAGGAAGTCATTGGCCGGGTCTTCGGCATACAGCCGTACTTCAATCGCATGACCGTTCAACGCGACCTGCTCTTGCGTGATCGGCAGCGCCTCGCCCTGGGCCACCCGTATCTGCCAGGCCACCAGGTCGAGGCCGGTAATCGCTTCGGTCACCGGGTGCTCGACTTGCAGCCGCGTGTTCATCTCCATGAAGAAAAACTCGCCACGGGCATCCAGCAAAAACTCCACCGTGCCCGCGCCGACATATCCGATGGCCTGGGCCGCGCGCACGGCTGCTTCGCCCATGGCCTTGCGCTGCTCCACACTCAAGCCGGGCGCCGGGGCTTCTTCCACGACCTTTTGATGGCGCCGCTGGATCGAGCAGTCGCGCTCATTGAGATACAGGCAATGACCCTGCTGGTCGGCAAACACCTGAATCTCCACATGCCGCGGCTTGAGCAGGTATTTCTCCACCAGCATTTGCCCGTTGCCGAAGGACGACAACGCCTCACGCTGGGCGGAAG
>NZ_WKCD01000011.1:0-58748 GCF_021606625.1 Pseudomonas sp. PA-4-8C | reverse complement strand
ACTTCAACCACTTGCGCTTGCGATCTCTCGTAAGCGGGAGGCGAATTCTACAGCGTTACACGCTGCTGTCAACACCTCTTTTTCAACTTCCTTTTGGCTTCGATGAACTGAAGCAACTTGCTGTCGATAACTGCGTAACTCATTGTTTACCAAGGAGTTTTCCGTTTCGACTGCGCCGGAAGTGGGGCGAATTATAGACAGATATAATTCGCCGTCAACACCTATTTCAGACTTATTCGGATTTGAGCGTAATACGCGCAAATGCCTTCTTACCCGCCTGGCAAACGTGAGTGGCGCCCAGCTCATATATAAAGGTGCGATCAACCACCTCACCATCTATACGCACACCGCCCGAACCCAAGAGATCACGCGCTACCGCCGAATTCTTCACCAGGCCAGCCTTATTAAGCACAGCCGCAATCGGCATAGCCTCGGCAGCAGTCAGCTCAATCTCCGGCAGATCATCGGGCAGCTCGCCATCTTTCATGCGATTACCTGCCGCACGGTGAGCACTGGCCGCAGCCTCCTCACCATGGAAGCGCGCAACGATTTCTTCAGCCAGCTTGATCTTCACATCCCGAGGATTAGCGCCCGCCTCGACATCCGCACGCAGCGCATTGATTTCGTCCATCGAGCGGAAGCTCAACAACTCGAAGTAGCGCCACATCAGTGCATCCGGAATAGACACCAGCTTGCCGTACATCACACCCGGTGCTTCCTGGATACCGACATAGTTACCCAAGGACTTGGACATCTTCTTGACGCCATCCAAGCCTTCCAACAATGGCATGGTCAGAATGCACTGAGCCTCCTGACCATAGGCGCGCTGCAATTCACGCCCCATCAACAGGTTGAACTTCTGATCGGTGCCGCCCAACTCAACGTCCGCACGCAGCGCCACCGAGTCGTACCCCTGAACCAGCGGATAAAGGAACTCATGGATGGCGATTGGCTGATTGGTCGAGTAGCGCTTGTCGAAGTCGTCGCGCTCAAGCATGCGCGCCACGGTGTACTGGGAAGTCAGGCGAATGAAATCTGCCGGCCCCATTTTGTCCATCCAGGTGGAGTTGAACGCCACCTCGGTCTTGGCTGGATCAAGGATCTTGAATACCTGGGTCTTATAGGTCTCGGCATTATCGAGCACCTGTTCGCGAGTCAGCGGCGGGCGCGTAGCGCTCTTGCCGCTTGGATCACCGATCATCCCAGTGAAGTCACCTATAAGGAAGATGACCTGATGGCCCAGCTCCTGGAACTGACGCAGCTTATTAATAAGCACGGTATGACCCAGGTGCAGATCCGGCGCAGTCGGATCAAAGCCAGCCTTGATACGCAGGGGTTGGCCACGCTTGAGTTTTTCGATCAGCTCGGACTCGACCAACAGTTCTTCCGCACCACGTTTTATCAGCGCTAGCTGCTCTTCAACCGACTTCATAACAGACCCGCAAGGCTCAGATTCAAAAGGGAACCAACCATACAAGATCAGGGACTAATTACAAGTTTTGCCCTGCGCACGGACACCGTTCAGCAAGCCCAGCGTTCGCGAGCTTGCGCCACAGATGATTTGGTTATATTTTATACAGTTATTTCATCTTCATCATGTCATTCATCTTTTCCATTTCATCTTCAAAGTCAAAATTACTTATGACCACTGAACCGTCTAAAGCGCCGCCGCTTTACCCGAAGACCCACCTGCTCGCCGCAAGTGGTATCGCCGCCCTTCTCAGCCTGGCACTGCTGGTATTCCCTTCCAGTGACGTTGAAGCCAAACGAACATCCCTGAGCCTTGATCTGGAAAGCCCAGTTGAACAACTGACACAAGATCAAGACGCTTCCGACGCTCAACAAGCCACAAACACTGCAACTGAATCACCTTTCGCCCAGATCGAAAGCACACCCGAAGACACCCAGCAAGCCGCCCAGGAAGCACCTGCAGCAGCCAAGAGTCCCCAGCATCGCGAAGTCATCGTGGGCAAAGGCGACACACTCTCGACCCTGTTCGAAAAAGTTGGGTTGCCTGCCGCCGCTGTAAATGACGTGCTCGCCAGCGATAAGCAAGCCAAGCAATTCACTCAGCTCAAACGTGGTCAAAAGCTTGAATTTGAGCTGACGCCAGACGGCCAGTTGAACAACCTGCACACCAGCATCAGTGACTTGGAAAGCATCAGCCTGAGCAAAGGCGCCAAAGGCTTCGCATTCAACAGAATCACCACCAAACCCGTCATGCGTTCCGCCTACGTACATGGCGTGATCAACAGCTCCCTGTCGCAGTCGGCCGCGCGTGCGGGCCTGTCGCATAGCATGACCATGGACATGGCCAGCGTATTTGGCTACGACATCGACTTCGCCCAGGACATCCGTCAAGGCGACGAATTCGACGTGATCTACGAACAGAAAGTAGCCAACGGAAAAGTGGTCGGCACTGGCAACATTCTTTCTGCACGCTTCACAAACCGTGGCAAAACCTACACCGCCGTGCGCTACACCAACAAACAAGGCAACAGCAGCTACTACACGGCTGATGGCAACAGCATGCGTAAGGCCTTCATCCGTACACCCGTTGACTTTGCCCGTATTAGCTCGCGTTTCTCCATGGGCCGCAAGCATCCAATTCTGAACAAAATTCGCGCACACAAGGGCGTCGACTATGCCGCGCCGCGTGGCACGCCAATCAAAGCGGCGGGCGACGGCAAGGTCTTGTTGGCGGGGCGCCGTGGTGGTTACGGCAATACGGTGATCATCCAGCACGGCAACACTTACCGCACGCTGTACGGCCACATGCAAGGGTTCGCCAAGGGCGTCAAGACAGGCGGCAACGTGAAACAGGGCCAAGTGATCGGCTACATCGGTACCACCGGCCTCTCCACCGGCCCGCACTTGCACTACGAGTTCCAGGTCAACGGCGTACACGTCGACCCATTGGGCCAGAAGCTGCCGATGGCCGACCCGATTGCCAAGGCCGAACGCGCGCGCTTCATGCAACAGAGCCAGCCGCTGATGGCACGGATGGATCAAGAGCGCTCCACCTTGCTGGCTTCGGCGAAGCGTTAAGGTATGCCGCTCTATATCGGCGTGATGTCCGGGACCAGCCTCGACGGCCTGGATATCGCCCTAATCGAACAAGGCGCGGCGATCAATCTGATCGCCACCCGCTATATCCCAATGCCTGACGCCTTGCGCACAGAACTGCTGAGCCTATGCGCCAGTGGCCCGGATGAAATCGCCCGCTCGGCAATTGCCCAGCAGCAGTGGGTAACGCTTGCGGCTCAAGGCATCCACGCCTTGCTGGATCAACAGAACCTCAAGCCTCAGGACATTCGGGCGATTGGCAGCCATGGCCAGACGATTCGCCATGAACCCGCCCGAGGTTTTACTGTTCAAGTCGGCAACCCTGCCCTCCTCACCGAACTCACAGGCATCACCGTCGTCAGCGATTTCCGCAGCCGCGATGTCGCTGCCGGCGGCCAAGGCGCTCCTTTGGTTCCTGCCTTTCATGAAGCCTTGTTCGGCGAGCAGACGGGCAATCGCGCGGTATTGAATATCGGCGGGTTCAGCAACCTCAGCCTGATCGAGACGGGCAAGCCTGTCGCCGGTTTCGACTGCGGCCCAGGGAACGTGCTGCTCGATGCCTGGATTCACCTGCAGCGCGGCGAACACTTTGATCGGGACGGGCAATGGGCGGCCAGCGGAAAGGTACAGCCCCAGTTGCTCACCACGTTGCTCAGCGATCCGTTTTTCTTGACCAAGGGCCCGAAAAGCACGGGCCGAGAGGTGTTCAACCTGGCCTGGCTGCAGCAGCACCTTGGCCGCTTGCCCGCCTTTGAACCCCAAGACGTGCAGGCCACCCTGCTGGAGCTGACGGCCCTGACCATCGTCGAGTCCCTGCAAAGCGCCCAGACTGACACAACAACCTTGCTGATCTGTGGCGGCGGCGCCCATAACGGGGCACTGATGAGCCGGCTGACCGCGCTGCTGCCTTCCACCCATGTCAGCACTACAGCGGCCTACGGCGTAGATCCTGACTGGGTAGAGGCAATGGCCTTCGCCTGGCTGGCCCATTGCTGCCTTGAAGGCATTGCCGCCAATCGCCCCAGCGTCACTGGCGCACGTGGGCTTCGAGTGCTTGGCGCGATCTACCCCGCCTGAACCCCAGACAGCAAAACGCCGCTTGGCCCGTAAAAGCCAAGCGGCGTTTTTGTATCTGCTATCGATCAGATCGAGAACGAAGACCCGCAACCACACGTCGTGGTGGCATTAGGGTTCTTGATCACGAAGCGCGAGCCTTCCAGACCTTCCTGATAATCCACCTCGGCACCCGCCAGGTATTGGAAGCTCATCGGATCCACGACCAGGCTCACACCCTCGCGCTCAACGATAGTGTCGTCATCGGCCACATCTTCATCGAAGGTAAAACCGTACTGAAACCCTGAACAACCGCCGCCCGTAACGAATACGCGCAGCTTCAAGCGATCATTACCCTCTTCATCGACCAGGCTCTTCACCTTGTGCGCAGCACCGTGGGTGAATTGCAAAGCCGTGGGGGTGAAGGATTCAACGCTCATGCTGATAATCTCCCGGCGTAGCGCCGCCATATGCGTAATGGCCGGTATTATCCGCTTCTCCTAGAAAAGCGGTCAACTATTGTTACGGTATATCAATCTGCCCAGCGACCATTAAAAATGCAAAAGGCCCGATCAACGGGCCTTTCGCGCAACGGTAAGCCCGCGTTAAGGCAACATCCCCGCGTGGGACAGGCCCAACTTCTCGTCCAGGCCGAACAGGATGTTCATGTTCTGCACCGCCTGGCCCGACGCGCCCTTGACCAAGTTGTCGATCACCGACAACACCACCACCAGGTCGCCATCCTGCGGACGATGCACCGCAATACGGCACACATTGGCACCACGCACGCTGCGCGTTTCCGGATGGCTGCCGGCCGGCATCACGTCGACGAACGGCTCATTGGCATAACGTTTTTCAAACAGCGCCTGCAGGTCTACCGAGCGATCGGTGACGGTCGCATACAGCGTGGAGTGGATCCCACGGATCATCGGCGTCAGGTGCGGCACGAAGGTCAGCCCCACATCCTGGCCGGCAGCGCGACGCAAGCCCTGGCGGATTTCCGGCAAGTGCCGATGACCTTTTACCGCATAGGCTTTCATGCTTTCCGACGTTTCGGAGTACAGAGAACCTACCGCCGCACCACGGCCCGCACCACTGACGCCCGACTTGCAGTCGGCGATCAGGCGCGACACATCCGCCAAGCCCGCTTCCAGCAATGGCAGGAAACCCAATTGCGTGGCTGTCGGATAGCAACCCGGCACCGCAATCAGGCGTGCTTGCTTGATTTGCTCGCGATTGACTTCCGGCAGGCCGTAAACCGCCTCTTCCAACAGCTGCGGCGCACCATGGGGCTGGCCGTACCACTTGGCCCACTCGTCGGCATCTTGCAGGCGGAAGTCTGCCGACAAGTCGATAACCTTGGTACCGGCCGCCAGCAACTCACCGGCCAGAGCATGGGCGACACCGTGAGGCGTGGCGAAGAACACCACGTCGCAGGCACCCAGAGTCTTGGTGTCCGGCACACTGAACGCCAGACCGTCATAGTGGCCTCGCAGGTTCGGGTACATATCGGCCACGGCCAGCCCGGCTTCGGATCGGGAAGTGATGACCACCACCTCAGCTTGCGGATGCTGAGCCAACAGACGCAGCAATTCGACACCGGTGTAACCCGTGCCGCCGACGATACCGACCTTGACCATAAACCTGCCCTCAACGAACCCACTGGAAAGCCGTCGATAATAGGGGCCGTATCGTCCTGCGACAACCGTCAACGTGACGTACGGGCGCATGAGCCACTACTATCTTCGCTACCGTGAACCTGGGAATAACTAAAATGCTCTATCTATGGGTCAAAGCCTTCCACATCGTCAGCATCGTTTGCTGGTTTGCCGGGCTGTTCTACCTGCCGCGCCTGTTCGTCTACCACGCCCAAAGCGAAGACACCGTCAGCAAGGAACGTTTCAGCATCATGGAGCGCAAGTTGTACCGGGGCATCATGGGCCCGGCGATGGTTGCCACACTGGTCTTCGGCATCTGGATGCTGGCCCTCAACCCCGGCATTTTCCAGTCGGGCGCCTGGATCCACGCCAAGCTGACCCTGGTCGTCCTGCTGATTGGCTACCATCACATGTGCGGCGCACAGGTAAAGCGCTTCGCCCGTGGCGAAAACACCCGCAGCCATGTCTTTTATCGCTGGTTCAATGAAGTCCCGGTTCTGATATTGCTGGCTATCGTAATTTTGGTCGTGGTCAAACCGTTCTAACTTCAATTACTCGGGGAACCTCCAATGTCGCTGCCCGCTCTGCTGGAACAACGTCTGCGCCTGCCCGTGGTGGCCGCGCCGATGTTTCTGATCTCCAATCCGCAACTGGTCCTGGCCTGCTGCCGCAACGGGGTAGTTGGCAGTTTCCCGGCGCTCAACCAACGCGAAAGCAGTGGCTTCAAGGCCTGGTTGGAAGAAATCGAAGCGGGCTTGGCGCAGTTGGACAACCCTGCGCCCTATGCCGTGAACCTGATCGTGCATAACAGCAATCCACGGCTGGAGGCCGACCTGGCGATTTGTGTCGAACACAAGGTGCCCATCGTCATCACCAGCCTCGGTGCGGTAAAGGAATTGGTAGATGCCGTTCACAGCTACGGCGGCCTGGTATTTCATGACGTCACCACCCGACGCCATGCCGAGAAAGCCGCTGAAGCGGGCGTCGACGGCCTCATTGCCGTAGCCGCTGGCGCAGGTGGCCACGCTGGCACCTGGAGCCCCTTTTCACTGATTGCCGAAATTCGCCAGTTCTTCGACAAAACGCTACTGCTGGCGGGCTGCCTTAACCATGGGCACGAAATCCTCGCCGCCCAGGTGCTGGGGGCAGACCTCGCTTATTTCGGCACGCGCTTTATCGGCACCGCCGAAAGCCAGGCACCGGATGCGTATAAAGAGATGCTGCTCACATCGCGCGCCGCCGACATCGTGCACACTCCAGCAGTCTCCGGCGTACCTGCAAGCTTCATGCGCCAGAGCCTGGAAAATGCCGGTTTTGACCTTGCTGCGCTTCAAGGCAAAGGTGAAGTCAACTTCGGTTCCAAGCTCAAGCCATTGAGCGATGAGGCCAAAGCGTGGAAAACTGTATGGTCTGCTGGCCAAGGCGTCGGTGAGATCAATGATGTACCCACTGTGGATGAGCTCATAGCGCGCCTGGATGCCGAATACCGCAAAGCACGCGAGCACGCCGCGCAACTGCGCTGGCCACGCTGACCCACTGGCAGGCCTGCCGATTGGACAGGCCTGCATACTCTCCCTGATTAAGTGACAAGGATGCCCGCATGAGCGACAGCCGTTTCAAGATTGTGTTTGACGGAGCCTTGCGCCCAGGTGTCGAAAGCACCACCGCTAAGCTGAACCTCGCCGAGTTATTCAAAAGCGATGTTGAAGCGATCGAAAAGCTCTTCACCGGCCGCCCCGTCGCGCTCAAGCGCGACCTGTCGCGCTCCGACGCTGAAACCTACCTCACGGCACTGCACAATGCCGGGGTGGACGCACGCATCGAAGCCGAACAACCCGTGGCATTCAGCCTGGCAGAAACCCACGAAACAGGCTCGTCAACCGCTGACCGCGCCGCCGCGTCACCTTATGCACCGCCACGCGCTGCCGTTGGCGAGGACCTGCCGGAGTTCGCCACTCTAAAGGTGTTCACCATCCACGGGCGCATCGGGCGCCTGCGCTACCTGGCCTGGACGCTGGCGCTGACCGTCGCGATGCTGGTGGCAGCGGGCATCATCAGTACGGTGGGCTTCGCAGTGGCGACAGCCTCGCCAACCATCGCCATCATTATTGGCTCACTGCTGGGTTTCGCGCTGTTTGTGGCACTGGTAGTGGTGAGCGTGCAAATCGGCGTGCAGCGCCTGCATGACCTGGGCTGGTCTGGCTGGCTGTACCTGCTCAACCTGGTTCCGCTGGTGAACAGTGTGTTCCCTCTGCTGTTGCTGGTATTGCCGGGCAACACGGGCGCCAACCAATACGGCGCGCCACCACCGCGCAACTCCACTGCGGTGAAAATCCTGGCCTCGCTGTGGCTGGCGTTCATTCCTTTGATGCTCATCATCGTTGTTACCCTGGGCATGAACGGCTACCTGGACCAGCTTGAAGCCAACATGGACAGCAGCTACGAAAGCAGCTCCATCACCTCCGATGCAGACGCCGATCAAAGCGTTATCGTTGATGAAGCCGCAGCGCAAAGTGCTGACGATGCAGCCGAACCTGTAGACTCTCCAGAACAGTGAAGAAGCGCCCGCCGCCTGTGACGCACTGTCATGGGCCGGCGGCGTTGCGATGGAGAAAGGCATGACCCGTTACGCTCTGATCACCGGCGCCTCCAGCGGCATCGGCCTGGCATTGGCCGAAGCCTTGGCACGGCGCGGCCGCAGCTTGATTCTGGTGGCCCGCCAGCGTGATCAGTTGGAAAGCATTGCATTGGAATTGACCCAACGCTTCGGCGTCGAGGTGCTGTTTCGTGCCTGTGACCTGGGCGAACCGCTGCGTTTGTCCGGCTTTTTGCTGGAACTCGAAGAGGGTGAGCGGCAGATCGACCTGCTGGTCAACTGCGCCGGCATCGGCACCAGCGGGCCGTTCCTGGCCCAGGACTGGATGACCGAGCAGGACCTCATCGAAGTCAACATCCTGGCCCTGACCCGCATGTGCCACGCACTCGGCAATGCCATGGCCCTGCATGGCGGTGGGCAAATCCTCAACGTTGCTTCCGTCGCCGCCTTCCAGCCCGGGCCGTGGATGAGCAGCTACTACGCCAGCAAAGCCTACGTGCTGCACTTCTCCGAAGGGTTGCGCGAAGAATTGAAGACCTGCGGCATCAAGGTGTCAGTGCTGTGCCCCGGCCCTACGCGCACCGCATTCTTCGGCACTGCACAGATGGATACGGCGAAACTCGACCGCAGCCAGCAACTGATGAGCCCGGAAGAAGTCGCGCTCTACACCGTACGCGCACTGGAAAAGAACAAAGCCATCATCATTCCCGGGCGCCGCAACCGTTGGCTGACGTTCAGCCCACGCCTGAGCCCGCGCTGGCTGACCCGCAAAATTGCCGGCGCCATCAACAAGGCCTATTGCCCACGCTGACGGCCTGGGTACACTCACCTAACTTTCACGATGGAGAAACGGCTGTGGATACTCTGTTCACCAAGATCATCAACAGAGAAATACCGGCGAAGATCATCTATGAAGATGACCAAGTCCTGGCTTTTCACGATATCGCCCCGCAGGCGCCAGTGCATTTCCTGGTTATCCCGAAAAAGCCCATTCGTACCCTCAACGACTTGACCGAAGACGATAAGGCGCTGGCCGGCCATATCCTGTTCACCGCCCAGCGCCTGGCCGTGGAACAAGGCTGCGAAAAAGGCTTTCGCGTGGTGATGAACTGCAATGAAGACGGCGGGCAAACCGTTTACCACATTCATATGCACGTGCTGGGTCAGCGCCAGATGAACTGGCCGCCGGGCTGAGTGCACAGGGGCAAATTGACTCAGCACAAACGCTGGACGCTCTCTTGCGGTAAACTGGCCGCCGAGATTCTTCCCGGAGGTCAGCATGACTACCCAACGTCACTACTCGCCGATTGACCGTCTGTTGCTGCAAGCCGACATGGCCATGCGCACCCTGCTGCCGTTCAGCGGCCAGCCCTACCGTCCATCGCCCGCCATCGTGCAGCCAGATGTACAGCTAAGCGAGACCGACACCCGTCACGTCGCAGGCCTGATGCGCATCAACCATACCGGTGAAGTCTGTGCCCAGGCGCTGTACCAGGGCCAGGCGCTGACCGCCAAGTTGCCGCAAGTGCGCGTGGCGATGGAGCATGCGGCCGAGGAAGAGATCGACCACCTGGCCTGGTGCGAACAACGCATCCGCCAGTTGGGCAGCCATCCCAGCGTGCTCAACCCACTGTTTTATGGCTTGTCGTTTGGTATCGGCGCGGCTGCCGGGCTGATCAGTGACAAAGTCAGCCTGGGGTTTGTGGCCGCGACAGAACATCAGGTGTGCAAGCACCTGGACGAACACCTGGAGCAACTGCCAGCCGAAGACGAAAAGTCACGGGCCATTCTTGAGCAGATGCGCATCGACGAAGAACACCATGCAGAAAGCGCGCTGGACGCGGGAGGCTTCCGCTTTCCAGCCCCGGTACGGTTCGGCATGAGCCTGTTGGCCAAGGTCATGACCAAAAGCACCTATCGAATCTGAACCGAAAAAAAGGGCGCCCGAAGCGCCCTTTCTTTTGCCTGCTGCAATCAACCCAGCTCGATGATTTCGTAGTCGTGGGTAATGACCACGCCCGCCGCCCCCAGCATGATCGATGCTGAGCAGTACTTCTCGGCCGACAGCTCGATGGCACGCTTGACCTGGGCTTCTTTCAGCGCCCGGCCCTTGACCACGAAATGCATATGGATCTTGGTAAAAACCTTGGGGTCTTCAGTGGCGCGTTCGGCTTCCAGGAAGGCTTCACAGCTTTCCACGGCCTGGCGCGACTTCTTCAAGATGCTGACCACGTCAAAATTGCTGCAACCGCCCACACCCAGCAGCAACATTTCCATCGGGCGTACACCCAGGTTACGCCCGCCGGCTTCCGGCGGACCGTCCATGACCACCACGTGGCCGCTGCCCGACTCACCGAGGAACATGGCTTCGCCCGCCCATTGGATGCGTGCCTTCATCGCCCAGACTCCACTGCTAAAAAAGGGTCGCCAGCTTAGCACAGGGCTTTGAAACAGCAGCGCCCTGCATAAATTCGATAAATGACAGCGTTTGCCCGGTAAATTGGCTAATCGTGACAGAAGGTGTCTGGTAAGCTGGCGCCAAATGAATGGCGCATTGCCATGACTTGTACAGCGTCTATCAATGAGATGCCGCTGGATAAAAACAACGCCAACTACACCGCGCAGTCTTTTCGGGATACAACCATGGTTGCTCTTACTCCCACACCCAAGATCAAGAACCTCGACAAGCTGCTGTTGCATTGCCAGCGCCGGCGTCATCCGGCCAAGCACAACATCATCTGCGCCGGCGAGCGTTCAGAAACCCTGTTCTTCATTATCAAGGGCTCGGTCACCATCCTGATCGAGGATGAAGATGGCCGTGAGATGATCATTGCCTACCTCAACACCGGGGATTTCTTCGGGGAGCTGGGCCTGTTTGAACAAGCAGGCAAAGAGCAGGAACGCAGCGCTTGGGTAAGGACCAAAGTTGAATGCGAAGTGGCCGAGATCAGCTATTCGAAATTTCGCGAACTGGCCCAGCATGATCCGGATATCTTGTATGCCCTGAGCGGACAGATCGCCCAGCGCCTGCGTGACACCACGCGCAAAGTCGGCGATCTGGCGTTCTTTGATGTCACCGGTCGCGTCGCTCGCTGCCTGCTGGAGCTATGCAAGCAACCCGATGCCATGACCCATCCCGACGGCATGCAGATCAAAGTCACGCGCCAGGAGATCGGACGTATTGTCGGGTGTTCGCGGGAAATGGTCGGCCGCGTGCTCAAGGACTTGGAAGAACGCAACCTGGTGCACGTCAAAGGCAAGACGATGGTGGTGTTCGGTACCCGTTAAACCGGCAGGAAGCCAGCCAGCATCTGCCGGTACAAGATGTCGAGCCGACTGATCGCATCCGGTGCGGGAAACGCTTCGTGCAGTGCGATATGGCTATCGGCGCGAACCCGCTGCTCCAAGCCGCAGGCTTGATTGAAGCGGTTGACCGCCGCAATCA
The DNA here is from genome assembly GCF_021606625.1 of Pseudomonas sp. PA-4-8C. Taxonomy (NCBI): domain Bacteria; kingdom Pseudomonadati; phylum Pseudomonadota; class Gammaproteobacteria; order Pseudomonadales; family Pseudomonadaceae; genus Pseudomonas; species Pseudomonas sp. PA-4-8C. The sequence goes on along the minus strand of NZ_WKCD01000011.1, from coordinate 46,930 downwards.
ATTCCTCACGATCATTTTCCAGCAACATCGCCCCATGCACCAACCCGACCGGGCGGCCACCGCTTTGCCGCCAACGCTGGGCAGTGCCCACCATTTTGCGGCCATTGAGGTTGACGTTGTAACGGCCGTCGCAAAAGGCACCGTCAATTTCGCCGACGGACGCATCGCCGCCCAACTCGATCAACAGAACACAGATCGGTTGGCACAAGCGCCGATAGCCGGTTTCGATACGCCCCTGGTCGCCTTCACTGCGCGGCGGGGCATAGACCAGGGCGATATTGACCGTGGCGCCGGACTGCGGCACCGGCTCACCGCCGGTTTCACGCAGCAATACCGGCCAACCCGCATCGGCCGAGACCTGGCTCGCCGCCTCGAATGCCGGCAACCGGCTCAAACGGCGCGGCATGACCAGCGCTTGGTCACTGGGCTGCCAGAACAGCAATCCGAACTCTTGCTCCCCCGCGCAAACGGCTGCCAATAGGTCTTGCTCGGCGGCAAGGCCTGCTTCGACAGTCATGATCACGGGCTGGAGCATCGAACACCTACCTGAATAAACACAAAACCTAATGTGGGAGCTGGCTTGCCTGCGATAGCGGTGTGTCAGCTACACAGAGATTGGCTGACCCGCCGCTATCGCAGGCAAGCCAGCTCCCACAGTTTCGAGCGTATTTCAAATCAATCCAACGTCGAACCGCTGATCGTCGTACCGCGCTCCGGGAAGAACAAACGCTGCAACTCCGCCCCCGGGTTCTCGGCGCGCATAAAGGTCTCGCCTACCAGGAACGAGTACACGCCGCTGATTTCCATCAACTCCACATCGGCGCGGTTGACGATGCCACTTTCGGTAATCACCAGACGATCGCGAGGGATACGCGGCAGCAGGTCGAGGGTGGTTTCCAGACTGACGTCGAAGGTATGCAGGTTACGGTTGTTGACGCCCACCAGCGGAGTATCGAGGGTCTTCAATGCGCGCTCCAGCTCGTCGCCGTCGTGCACTTCAACCAACACATCCAGGCCGACGCTTTTGGCCACGGCCGCCAGCTCGGCCATCTTCACGTCATCCAGCGCGGAAACGATCAGCAGCACACAGTCAGCGCCCAGGGCACGCGCTTCAACGATCTGGTACGGGTCAACCATGAAATCCTTGCGGATCACCGGCAACTTGCACGCAGCGCGCGCCTGTTGCAGGAACAGGTCGGAACCCTGGAAGTAGTCAATATCGGTCAGCACAGACAGGCAGGTCGCCCCACCCTTCTCATAACTGGCGGCGATTTCAGCAGGTACAAAGTGTTCGCGAATCACCCCTTTGCTCGGCGAAGCCTTTTTGACCTCGGCGATCACGGCCGGCTGCTTGAGCTTGGCCTGAGCGATCAAGGCATTGGCAAAGCCGCGTGGCGCCTCGGCGCTTTTCGCCTGCGCTTCCAACTCGGCCAGGCTCACACGGGCGCGGCGCTCGGCCACTTCTTCAGCCTTGCGGGCCAGGATCTTTTCCAGAACGGTTGGCACACTCATCCTTCATTCTCCATCTTGAATACGGCGGTGAATGCTCCCAGCTCTTCGAGCTTCTCACGAGCCAGGCCGGTGTGCAGCGCATCGTGGGCCAAGGCGACACCTTCCTTGAGACTATAGGCGTGGTCGGCGGCGTAAAGGGCTGCGCCAGCATTGAGCACAATCATTTCCGCAGCTTTCTGACCGTTTTCGGTCTTGCGACGCCCCAGGGCATCACGAATCAGCTCCAACGAAGCCGCCGGGCTTTCCACCGCCAGGCCGTGCAGGCTCTGGCTTTTCATACCCAGGTCTTCGGGCTCGACCCAATATTCGGTGACCTCGTCGTTCTTGAGCTCCGCCACAAAGGTCGGCGCCGCCAGGCTGAATTCGTCGAGGCCATCCTTGGAATGCACCACCAGCACATGCTTGCTGCCCAAGCGCTGCAAGACTTCGGCCAACGGCCGGCACAGCGCCTGGCTGAACACACCCACCACTTGGTGCTTCACACCGGCCGGATTCGTAAGCGGGCCGAGCATGTTGAACAGGGTACGCAGGCCAAGGTCCTTGCGCGGGCCGGCAGCGTGCTTCATCGCGCCGTGATGGGACTGGGCAAACATGAAGCCAATGCCAACGCTGTCAATGCAGCGCGCTACTTGCACCGGCGTGAGGTTCAGGTAAATACCGGCCGCTTCCAGCAAGTCGGCACTACCGCTCTTGCCAGACACTGCCCGGTTACCGTGCTTGGCGACGGTGCAACCAGCGGCGGCCACCACGAAGGATGAGGCGGTCGACACGTTGAAAATATTCGCACCGTCACCGCCAGTACCCACCACATCGACCACGCCGTCGAGGGTCTTGAGTTCGACCTTGTCCGCCAGCTCACGCATCACCGACACCGCACCGACGATTTCGTCGATGCTTTCGCTCTTCATGCGCATCGCCATCATAAAAGCGCCGATCTGAGCATCGGTGCATTGACCGGTCATGATCTCGCGCATCACATCGCTCATTTCCGCGGTGCTCAGGTCCAGATGGCCGACGATACGGCTCAGGGCAGTCTTGATATCCATGAAAAGTCCTTAGCGCGTGCCGCCGCTCTGCTTGAGAAAGTTGGCGAACAGCTCGTAGCCCTGCTCGGTCAGGATTGACTCAGGGTGAAATTGCACCCCTTCGATGTTCAGTGTCTTGTGGCGCAGGCCCATGATCTCGTCGACCGAGCCGTCTTCCAATTGGGTCCAGGCGGTCAGCTCCAGGCATTCGGGCAAGGTTTCACGCTTGACCACCAGCGAGTGGTAACGGGTCACGGTCACCGGCAGGTTCAGGCCATGGAACACACCCAGGTCGCGATGGAACACCGGGCTGGTCTTGCCGTGCATCACCTCGCGCGCGCGCACCACATCACCGCCAAACGCCTGGCCGATCGACTGGTGCCCCAGGCAGACGCCCAGGATCGGCAGTTTGCCGGCGAAGTACTGGATAGCTTCCAGAGAGATGCCCGCCTCGGTGGGCGTGCACGGGCCAGGTGAGACGACGATGCGCTCGGGGTTCAACGCGGCGATTTCGGCAACGCTGAGTTCATCGTTGCGCACCACCTTGACCTCGGCACCCAGCTCGCCCAGGTACTGCACAACGTTGTAGGTAAAGGAGTCGTAGTTATCAATCATCAGCAACATGTGGGTTCAAACCTCTTGAATTCACTGATTTCAAATGACCGCCTTCCAAGCGTGTGACCCGCTGCCAGACGCACGTTCCGGTTGCCAGGGTGAGTTGGCAAGGGGCGTCAGACAACGGGTGAAGAAGGCAAATCGGTACAGGTCCGGCCAGGCCGGCAGAGAAAAATGTCAGGCGCGCCAACGCCAACGGGCGTGTGCCTTGACTACTCGCATCAAGAGTTTGCTGATGATCAACACGGGGAGGGTCTCATTCATACGTTCAGGCACAGTAACGTAGGCTCGCCAGCGGTGCAATATGGAGCCGCAAATACGGGGATGCAACGTAGGCAGATTCCGGATTTCCCTACAGAAAATGCCAGAAATTTTGCTAGTGTTTCACTTCCGACATAAAAACAACCCAATGGAATCTTGCATGCTCAGACCAGCGTTTTTCGCGCCCCTTGCCGGCTGCCTCCTGTCATTGGCCTGCGCCCAGGCGTTCGCAGCCCCGTCACCTTATTCAACCATGGTGGTTTTCGGCGACAGCCTGGCGGATGCAGGCCAGTTCCCCGACGGTTCGGCCGGCGCCACATTGCGCTTTACCAACCGCACCGGGCCGACCTTCCAGGGTGAGTACGGCCTGGTCTCATCGACCCTGCTGGGCGCGAAACTGGGCGTCGCTCCCAACGACCTGAATGCCTCCACCTCACCGGTCCGCGCAGCCCAGGGTTTGCCAGACGGAAACAACTGGGCAGTGGGTGGCTACCGTACCGACAACATCCTCGACTCTATTACCTCAGTCTCTGATGCTGCGATTCCCCCAGGCAACCCCGGGGCCGGCACTGTGTTGCGCAGCCGGCAGGGCTATCTGCCGGCCAATGGTGGGAGAGCCGACCCGAACGCGCTCTACTTCCTTTCCGGTGGTGGCAACGACTTCCTGCAAGGCCGGGTCCTCAGCCCCGCTCAAGCGGTCGCCGCCGGTGGCAGGCTGGCGGACAGCGCCCAGGCTCTGCAACAAGCCGGCGCTCGTTACATCATGGTATGGATGCTACCCGACCTGGGGCTGACGCCGGCCATCAACGGCACCCCACAGCAAGCAGCGACCTCGGCCCTGAGCACTATTTTCAACCAGTCCCTGGTACAGCGCCTGTCACAAGTGGATGCGCAGGTTATCCCGCTGAACATCCCGCTGTTGTTGAACGAGGCTTTCGCCGATCCGGCCCGCTTCGGCCTCGCCACCGGGCAGAACCTGACCGGCACCTGCTTCAGCGGTAACAGTTGCACCGCCAACCCAACCTACGGCATCGGTGGTACCAACCCGGACCCGACCAAGCTGATTTACAACGACTCGGTCCACCCTACCGTGGCCGGGCAACGCTTGATTGCCGACTACGCCTATTCGCTACTCGCCGCGCCGTGGGAACTGACCTTGCTGCCGGAAATGGCCCAAGGCACATTGCGCGCCCACCAGGACGAGTTGCGCAACCAATGGCAAGCAGACAACGGCAGTTGGCAAGCCGTCGGCCAATGGCGCGCCATAGTGGCCGGCGGCGGCCAACGCCTGGATTTCGATGATCAGAGCAGCTCGGCCAGTGGCGACGGCAGCGGCTACAACCTGAATATCGGTGGCAGCTACCGGCTCGATGAGAACTGGCGCGTGGGTGTTGCCGCCGGCCTGTATCGGCAGACACTCGAAGCCGGCACCAATGATTCGGACTACAAGCTCAACAGCTATATGGGCACGGCATTCGCTCAGTATCAGCAGAACCACTGGTGGGCCGATGCCGCATTGACCGGCGGCAAGCTGGACTTCGACAGCCTCAAGCGCAAGTTCGCCCTGGGCATCAGCGAAGGCTCGGAGAAAGGTGACACCGATGGCTGGCTCTGGGCCCTGAGCGGCCGCGTGGGGTATGACATCGCTGCGCCAGGCAGCGACTGGCACCTGTCGCCATTCATCAGCGCCGATTACGCGCGGGTTGAAGTCAATGGCTACTCGGAAAAAAGCAGCCGCTCCACCGCCCTGACCTTTGATGATCAACAACGCGACTCCAAGCGCCTGGGCGTCGGCCTGCAAGGCAGTTACCGCATCACGCCGCAAACCCAGGTCTTTGGCGAAGTGGCCCACGAGCATGAGTTTGAAAATGACACCCAGAAGGTGAACATTTCGCTCAACAGCGTGCAGGGGATCGACTTCAAACTGGACGGGTATACGCCTCGCAGTAACTCTGACCGCTTGAGCCTGGGTGTCAGCCACAAGCTGACTCAGGACCTGGCGTTGCGGGCGGCGTATAACGTGAGGAGGGATGACAACTTGACCCAGCAAGGCATCAATGTCGGAGTCAGTCTGGATTTCTAAATACTGCGCAAAATAAATGTGGGAGCTGGCTTGCCTGCGATAGCGGTGGATCAGTCACTGAATAGCTCAAGTGACACACCGCCATCGCGGGCAAGCCCGCTCCCACATTTTTTATTCCAGCTTTAGTCTTGTGGGGTTTGCTCTGCCAACGCCACGGCACGGAACATCGCCCGGCGCTTGTTCAGGGTTTCTTCCCATTCAAGGGCCGGCACCGAGTCCGCCACAATCCCGCCACCGGCCTGCACATGCAGTTCGCCATCCTTGATCACCGCCGTGCGGATCGCAATGGCGGTGTCCATATTGCCGTTCCAGGCGAAATACCCGACGGCGCCACCATAGACACCACGCTTGACCGGCTCCAGCTCGTCGATGATTTCCATCGCACGGATCTTCGGCGCCCCCGACAAGGTGCCCGCCGGCAAAATCGCCCGCAGGGCGTCCATCGCCGTCAGCCCGGCTTTCAGTTCGCCGGTGACGTTGGACACGATATGCATCACATTGGAATACCGCTCGATGACCATCTTCTCAGTCAGTTTCACCGAGCCGATTTCCGAGACACGCCCGGTGTCGTTGCGCCCCAGGTCGATCAACATCAGGTGTTCGGCGATTTCCTTTTCGTCGCTGAGCAGGTCTTCTTCCAGCGCCACGTCGGCCTCTTCAGTCGCGCCACGGGGGCGCGTGCCGGCAATCGGGCGCACGGTGATCAGGTTGTCTTCAACCCGCACCAGCACTTCCGGCGAACTGCCCACGACGTGGAAGTCGCCAAAATTGAAGAAGTACATATACGGCGTCGGGTTGAAGCAACGCAGTGCGCGGTACAGGTCAATCGGCGCCGCCTTGAAGTCGATGGACATGCGTTGCGACGGCACCACTTGCATGCAGTCACCGGCGAGGATGTATTCCTTGATGGTATCGACGCCGCGCTCGTAGTCATCCTGGGTAAAGCTTGAGCGGAACACCGGGTCGGCCGCCGGGGGGCGGCTGAGGTCCAGGCCGCGACGCGGGGTGATCGGCTGGCGGAGTTTTTCCAGCAGCGCTTCCAGGTTGGCCTGGCCTTGTTCGAAGGCATCAGCCTGGGCAGGATCGGCGAGGACAATCGCATGCATCTTGCCGGCGAGGTTGTCGAACACCACTACCGCGTCGGACACCATCAGCAAAATATCCGGCACGCCCAGCGGGTCCGGGTTCGGGCATTTGCCCAGGCGCTTCTCTACATAGCGCACGCAGTCATAGCCGAAGTATCCCACCAGCCCGCCATTGAAACGCGGCAGGCCAGCAATGGTCGGCACGTTGTAGCGCGCCTTGAAGGCTTCGACAAACGCCAGCGGGTCTTCTACGTCATGGCTTTCGATCTCTACGCCGTCATGAGTGATGCTCACATGATGGTCGTGTACCCGCAGCACCGTGCGGCATGGCAGGCCAATGATCGAGTAACGGCCCCACTTCTCCCCGCCCTGTACCGACTCGAGCAGGTAAGAGTTGGGCTCGTCGGCCAGCTTCAGGTAGATCGACAGCGGCGTATCGAAGTCGGCCAGGGTTTCGCAAGCCATGGGGATACGGTTATAGCCGGCAGCGGCTAAACGCAGGAATTCTTCGCGGGTCATGAGGTGCCTCGTGGTGTGAGGGTCAAACAGTCAGGTAGGCAAACGTGCCGCACACGCGGCCAGGATCAGTCAGGCGCGCCAACGCCAGCGGGCCAGGGCCTTGATGACTTTCATCCAGAGTTTGCGAGTGACCACCACGATGGAATTTCCAGAAGGGGACGAATCAATATCGGGCAACGTTATCTCAGCGCCAGCGCCCAAGCAACCGGGGATTAGCAGTCGCAGGTCATCAATCACCAGCGCAGGGGACTCCTCCGCAATCGGCCGGCCATGGTTGTAACCATAACTCAAGGCCACGCACTGCACGCCCGCCGCTTTCGCCGCCAGCACATCACTGCGCGAATCGCCGACAAACAGCGATTGAGACGCCGGGATATTGGCCATTTTCATCACGAAAAACAGGGCCGCCGGGTCGGGCTTTTTCTGCGGCAAGGTATCGCCGCCGATGATCCAGCGGAAGTAGCGACCGATTTTCATCTGGTCCAACAACGGCGCAACGAAGCGCTCCGGCTTGTTGGTGATCAGGGCCATTTCCACGCCCTGCTTGCTCAACCACTTGAGGGTGTCGCGCACGCCGGGGTAAACCACGGTCAGCTCGTGGCTGCTTTCATAAGCGGCATTGAACAGTTCCAAGGCATGTTCTGCCTCGACCTCATCCACACCCGTGGCATCGATGTTGTTGGCCAAGGCCCGGCGCACCAACATCGGGGCGCCATTGCCAACCCATTCGCGCACCGACTCGATCCCCGCCGGCTTGCGCCCCAGCTTGAGCAGCATCTGGTCCACCGCGGCTGCCAGGTCGGGCACCGAGTCGATCAAGGTACCGTCCAGATCGAACATCACCAGCCGTGGCAATTTGCCGGGGAACAACTGCTCAAAACCGCTCATGGACGCGCCAGCGCCAGTTCGGCACGCATCTTGTCGATGACGGCCTGGTAGTCCGGGGCGTTGAAGATCGCCGAGCCGGCCACGAAAGTATCGGCACCCGCTGCGGCGATCTCACGGATATTGTTGACGTTGACCCCGCCGTCGATCTCCAGGCGGATGTCACGCCCCGACGCGTCGATCAGCGCACGTGCCTCACGCAGCTTGTTCAAGGTGCCAGGGATGAACTTCTGCCCGCCGAAACCTGGGTTGACGCTCATCAGCAAGACCATGTCGACCTTGTCCATCACGTACTCAAGCACGCTAAGCGGCGTGGCCGGGTTGAATACCAGGCCTGCCTTGCAGCCGCCTTCGCGGATCAGTTGCAAGGTGCGGTCAACGTGCAACGTGGCTTCCGGGTGGAAGGTGATGTAAGTCGCACCCGCCTCGATGAAGTCACCGACGATACGGTCCACGGGGCTGACCATCAGGTGCGCATCAATCGGCGCGGTGATGCCGTACTTGCGCAATGCGGCGCACACCATCGGGCCGATGGTCAGGTTGGGTACGTAGTGGTTGTCCATGACATCGAAGTGCACGAAGTCGGCACCAGCGGCCAACACCTTGTCCACTTCCTCACCCAGGCGGGCGAAGTCGGCAGAGAGAATCGATGGAGCAATGACGAAGGGCTGCATGACGCACCTTTTTTGAGCTAAATCACGATGGCGCGCATTGTATACCTCATGCTTTGCTGCGCGCACCGTGACCTATCTCAACGGTTAGTAAGCTGCCCGGTAGATTTTTTCGATATCGGCGGCACTGAGCTTGCGCGGGTTGTTGCGCATCAAGCGCTCAATACCTGCGGCTTCACTGGCCATAGCCGGGATGGCGTCCTCGGGCACGCCGAAACTGCGCAGGCCGGACGGGATCTCCACCGCCGCACACAGCCGCGTCATCGCCGCTACAGCCTGGTCGGCAGCGTCATTCACACTCAGACCGGCGATATTGACGCCCATGGCCTGGGCAATGTCCTGCATGCGCTCCACGCAGGCCAATTTGTTCCAATGCATGACATACGGCAGCAACAGCGCATTACTGACGCCATGGGCAATATTGAAGCGCCCACCCAACGGGTACGCCAGCGCATGCACGGCACCGACGCCCGCGTTGCCAAAGGCCATGCCGGCCATCAAGCTGGCGGTGGCCATGTCGTCACGGGCTTGCAGGTTGGCCGGGTTGGCGTAGGCCTTGGGCAACGCGCTGGCAATCAATTTGATCGCACCGATAGCCAAGGCGTCGGTAATCGGCGAAGCATTCAGCGACAGGTAGGATTCGATGGCGTGCACCAAGGCGTCCACGCCACTGGCGGCCGTGACACCGCGTGGGCAGGTCAAGGTCATTTGCGGGCTGATCAGCGCGACATCCGGCAGCAGGTAATCGCTGACAATGCCTTTTTTCAGCTGTGCCGCCTTGTCGGACAGTATCGCCACATTGGTCACCTCCGAGCCGGTGCCCGCCGTGGTGGGGATGGCGATCAACGGCGGGCCTTTGCGCGGCACCTGATCAACGCCGAACAGGTCCGCCAGCGCGCCGTGATAACCGGCATAGGCCGCCACGCTCTTGGCGATGTCGATAGCACTGCCGCCGCCCACACCGATCAGGCCGTCATGCCCGCCTTCGCGGTACGCACGCATGCAGTCTTCGACGATGGCAATTTCCGGATCGGGCAGCACGCGGTCGAAAATTTCGTAGGCTCGATCACCCAGATGCTCCAAGGCCAGCGCTACGGTGCCGGACTGGACCAGCGCGGCGTCGGTGACGATCAGCGGGTTATCCACATCCAGGCGCGTGAGCTCGGCAGCCAGTTGTTCGATGGCACCTGCGCCGGTCAGCAGTTTGTGGGCGATCTTAAATGAGGATGTACTCATGTGCGCGGCCTCTTATGAAGGGTGGGCTGGCACAAGAATAGCTGCCCCTGGCGTGTTGTCTGCCATTCATTGGTTGAATGGTCGCGCCGCGCCCATCAAGGCAGCTAACAAACCGCCGATAGCCTGTTGGTAACGAGAACCGCCCCTCATCCCCCTGACAAATACCGACCAACCCATTAGGCTGCTGGAATCACTTCTGGCCGGGAATCAACGATGCTTTTTATTCACCGTTCGGCACTGCCAGCACTGTGCCTGTCACTCCTGTTTACCAGCGTCTTGCCTGTTCAGGCCGAGGATGCACCCTCGCCTGCCGTCGAAAAACCGGCTGAACGCCAGCCCTTGCCCGAGCGTAGCCAGCAAGAAGCCAGTGCGCTCGAACGGCAGGTGCCGCAGCAGGAGCAACAGCAATTGCAGGCGGGTAGCGATTCGTTCCTGGCGCTGTGGAAACCTGCCAACAGCGCCGAAGCCGAGGGTGTGGTGATCCTCATACCAGGTGCTGGGGAGAACGCGGACTGGCCGCAGGCCATCGCGCCTCTGCGGCGCAAGTTGCCTGACGCCGCCTGGGGCACCCTCAGCCTGTCATTGCCTGACGTCAATGTAGACACCCTGCCGCCACGGGTCATCGAACCGCCGACAGCGGCGGTCGATACCAGCAGCAAGGAAGGCAGCACCGCTGCCAAGCCGGTCGAACAGGCCGCCAGCGCCGAGGCCGAAGGCACTGACCCGGCGGTGGTGCCGGGGGCGGATGAGCAGGACAAGACCGACGCCAAGCGCATCTTCGACCGTATCGACGCCGCCGTCGCCTTCGCCCAGACCCAAAGCGCCCGCAGCGTGGTGTTGCTCGGCCATGGCACCGGCGCCTGGTGGGCAGCCCGCTACCTGAGCGAGAAACAACCTTCTCAAGTGCAGAGGTTGGTGATGGTAGCCGGCAAGACGCCTGCGGCTCGCCAACCGGACCTGCAACAACTGGCGCCGGCCTTGAAGGTGCCCACAGCGGATGTGTTCTATCAAGAGGGCGCTCAGGATCGCAAAAACGCTCAGGAACGACTTCAGACGGCCAAGCGCTCGAAGAATGACGGCTATAAGCAGGTGTCGCTCACAGCGTTGCCCGGTAATAGCGCCGCGCAGCAAGAGCAGTTGTACCGCAGGGTTCGCGGGTGGTTGAGCCCGCAGGGCGGCGCAGACTGACAGGGCAACATCGCTTTCTGTAGGAGCGAGCTCGCTCGCGAAAAACGTCAACGATAATGCGTGCGTCCTGAATAAACGCGGTGTCTGGGAGTTTTTCGCGAGCAAGCTCGCTCCTACAGGGTATTAGGGCTTGCACCTTCCACAGGGAGTTGAATGGCGATGGCCTCAGCGAAAATCCCGCCGCTCGCGAATCAACGCATAGGCGTTATGCAATTCACGGGTTCGTTCGGTCGCCTCCCGCACTTGCGCGGGGCTGGCACCCGTGCCGGCGATCTTGTCCGGATGGTGGCGGCTGAGCAGTCGACGGTAGGCGCGCTTGATCACCGAAGGTTCAGTGGTTGCCGTCACCCCCAGGATACGCAACGCCTCCTGATAGGCACCGCCACGATTGGCCACCGGCTTGCGCTCCGGCGCGTAATCGCTCGCCAATGCCTGTAGCTGTTGCGGCGTCCAGCCCAACCACTTGCCCCACTGGTCGATCAGGTCGCGCTCGGCAGCATCCGCTCGACCGTCCGCCCACGCCATGCGCCAACAGGCGCGCAGCACGCCTTCCGCCGCATGGGGCTGCGCCTTGAGCACCCGCAGGTAACTGCGTACCCGGTCGCTGCCGGACTTGCCACGGTTGAAGGCGCTGATCGCCCGGCGCTGGGCCGGCTCAGTCATGTCCAGTGCACGCATTTCCTGGCGCGCTTGCTGGATATGCCCATCGACTACCCGGCCGTTACTCTTGGCCAAGCGCCCCAGCAGCACAAACAACAGTTCATCGTTGCGCAAGGCCGGGCGCCCACCCAGGCGCTCACGCAACTGCGCCCAACTGTGCAGTTGCAGGCGCCGATCCAGCGCCTGCCCCAGCAATGCCCCCAACAAAGCCCCCGGAATACTGGCAATGGCAAAGCCAACCCCGGCGCCGATCAGCGTCCCTGGCCACAACATCCTACTGCCCCGCTGTCAGCAAGGTTTCGACCTGCGCCAGTCGCTCCAGCGTCCCCACATCCACCCAGCGTCCTGCCATGTGCTCCCCCGTTACCAAACCTTTGGCCATGGCCGCGCGCAACAGCGGGGCCAACTTGAAGGCACCGGCGCTGCAACCCGCGAACAATTTAGGGTCGAGCACTGAAATGCCACTGAAGGTCAGGTTATCGGCACCGGGCGCGGCATCATGAAGCACACCGTGATCCAGGTAGAAATCCCCGCCCGACGGGTGGTGCGCAGGGTTGTCGACCATCACCAAGTGCGCCAGGCCCCGGATCGGCTGCTTGAGCTGGGTGAAATCGTAGTCCGTCCAGATATCGCCATTGACCACCAGAAACGGTTCGTCACCCAGCAGCGGCAACGCCTGGAATATCCCGCCCCCCGTTTCCAGCGGTTCACCCTCTGGGGAGTAGCGGATGCGCAGACCAAACTGGGCGCCGTCGCCCAAGTAGTTTTCAATCTGCTGGCCTAGCCATGCATGGTTGATCACGATCTCGGTAAAGCCGGCCTTAGCCAAGGCTTCAAGGTGATACTCGATCAGCCGCTTGCCGCCGGCTTGCACCAGCGGCTTGGGCGTATGCAGGGTGAGCGGACGCATGCGTTCGCCCTTCCCCGCCGCCAGGATCATCGCCTTCATACGCTGGCCTCGGCAGGTTCGCGCAGACTGGCGAGTAACTCGCCCAGGTCACTCAACTCAGGTCGGTCGGCCAGCACCGCTTCTATATAAGCAAAGAAACGCGGCACGTCGGCCAGGTAGCGTGGCTTGCCGTCGCGGTGGCAGATACGCGAAAAGATGCCGATGACTTTGAGGTGACGCTGCACGCCCATCAGGTCGCTGGCACGCAGGAACTCTTCAAAGTCGTCCTGCACGGGAATCCCCAACTGCCCGGCACGCTGCCAATAGCCACGCTGCCATTCGCGCACGCGGGCCTGGGGCCAGCTGAGGAAGGCGTCCTTGAACAGGCAGGTAATGTCGTAGGTCACCGGGCCGTAGACCGCGTCCTGGAAATCCAGCACGCCAGGGCTCGGCTCACTGATCATCAGGTTGCGCGGCATGTAGTCGCGGTGCACCAGCACCTTGGGCTGGGCCAGGGCGCTGTCGATCAACTGCTGGCTGGCGCGTTGCCAGAGGGCCTGTTGCTCAGCATCGAGGTCGATGCCCAGGTGACGGCGCACGTACCATTCCGGGAACAATTCCAGCTCGCGACGCAATAACGCCACGTCGTAGCTGGGCAATGGGGCATCCATCGGCAATTGCTGAAAAGCCAACAACGCGTCGATGGCATCGGCAAATAATTGGTCGGCGTTTTCACCGTCAATCACGTCCAGATAGGTTTTTGTGCCCAGGTCATTGAGCAAAAGAAAGCCTCGGGGCAAATCTTCTGCATAAATTTTTGGCACATTTATTCCCGATTTCGCGAACAAATGCGCGATATCGACGAAAGGTTTGCAGTTTTCCTGGGGGGGTGGCGCGTCCATGACGACGAACGTATGGGCACCGCCCTCCCATCGGAAGTAACGCCTGAAACTCGCGTCGCTGCTGGCCGCGGTCAATGTGGCCGGGGGCACGGGGCCCCAGTCCTGAGCGTTGAAGAGGATCGGCAACTGCTCATCCAGCCAGACTTCCAGCTGTTGTAAACGTAGATCGTGCTCGGGCATTACAAGGGTCTCCGACGGCGCTAGCCGTCAAGCGGGGCATGCTTTATTATCACGCATCTTTTTCAGACCATCGAGAGGCGTGCGGCCCAAACCGCGGGCAGATGGCACGCAGGAAGCCCGGACTAATAAGATGGCATTGAAATCCCCCGCGTTTCGTAGAAAATTTCCGTTGCTGGTAACCGGCAGTCTGCTGGCCTTGCAACCTTTCGCCACCTCATTCGTGGTCGCCGCGGAACAGTATGACTGCTCAGTCTCTGCTTCGGGTGCCTGGGATTGCGCGCCGAAGACGGCCGCCGCCCCATTGCCACCGCGCCCGGTGCATGACGGCGCTGCCGTCAGCTCGGCCAACAGCACGCCGCAAGGCAAAGCTGGCGGCAGCGTCGACGCCGAGCCCAAGACCATGCTGGTCACCGAGTCCAAGGGCCGTGGCCTGCGTTCGCGCAGTGCCGACTACAGCCACCTGGACTGGGTACCTCGCGACAAGCTGACCGCAGCACAGTTGGCCGAAACCGGCCCTTACTGCGGCGGCGCCTACATCGAGCCGACTCGTCCTGGCATGAACGACAAGACGAACAAGAGCGATGCACCGACCTTCATCGGCGCCAAGGCCTCGCGTTACGAGCAGGAGCAGCAGGTCGCTACCCTGGCCGGTGACGTGGTCATGCGCCAGGGCAGCATGCAACTGGAAGCAGACGAAGCCAGCCTGTACCAGGCTGAGAACCGTGGCGAACTAAATGGCAAGGTGCGCCTGCGCGACAACGGCGCCCTGATCGTGGGCGACCATGCCCAGGTCCAGCTCGACACCGGCGCCGCCCAGATCGACAACGCCGAATACGTGATGCACAAGTCACGCATCCGCGGTAACGCGCTGTACGCCAAGCGTGCAGAGAACGCGATCATCCGTCTCAAGGACGGTACGTACACCACCTGCGAGCCGGACAGCAACGCCTGGCAGCTCAAGGGCAACAACATCACGTTGAACCCGGCCACTGGTTTCGGTACGGCGACCAACGCGACGTTGCGGGTCAAGAACATCCCGATCCTGTACACCCCGTATATCTACTTCCCGATCGACGACCGTCGCCAATCCGGCTTCCTGCCGCCGAGCTTCAGCACCGGTGGGGAAACTGGCTTTACGCTGGTAACGCCGTACTACTTCAACCTGGCACCGAACTACGATGCCACGTTGTACCCGCAGTACATGACCAAGCGCGGCATGTTGATGGAGGGCGAGTTCCGCTATCTGACTAAGTCGAGTGAAGGGCAGTTTGGTGGGGCGTATCTCAACGATGACAATGACGAGCGAAGCAAGCAGACCGACTCCGAAAAAACCCGTTATATGCTCAACTGGCAGCATAAGGGCGGGTTGGATTCGCGCCTGACGACCTTGGTCGATTACACCAAGATCAGTGATCCGTTCTACTTCCAGGACTTGAAGTCCTATCAGGAAGGCGTTCAGAGCCAGGACTTCCTGAACCAGCAGGGTACCGTGAGCTACCGTGGCGACAGCTACCAGGCTGCCGTGAACTTGCAGTCATACCAACTGGCAACGATTTCCCAGATCACTCCGTATGATCGACTACCGCAAATTACATTTAACGGTACCCTCCCGTTTCAACCGGCAGGGCTGAACTTCTCCTATGAGACAGAAGCAGTAAGGTTTGATCGTGACCTGCGCAGCGGTAGAGTTCGCAACCAGGACGGTGGCCCGTTTAATGCTGATGGCACCATCGGAGAGCGTCGCCTGGATGAAAACGTAACAGGCCTGACCCGTGCAAACGGTACCCGTCTGAACGTTGCGCCCGCAGTCTCGTACCCGATGAACTGGAGTTACGGCTTTATCACGCCGAAGTTGAAGTACGTCTATACCAAATACGACTTGGATCTCGATGGTAAAGGCAAGGATCAAATGGCCTTGGCCGGCCAGACGTTTAACAGCTCGCAAGATCGCTCCGTGCCTATCGCCAGCATCGATAGCGGCCTGTACTTCGACCGTAAAACCAATTGGTTCGGCAAAGACTACAACCAGACCCTCGAACCTCGTGCGTTCTACCTCTACGTGCCGAACAAAGACCAAAGTGACATCCCGGTCTTCGACACTAGCGAAAACTCTTTCAGCTACTCCTCGCTGTTCCGGGATAACCGCTTCAGTGGTTCTGACCGTATCGGTGACGAGAACAAGCTGTCCTTTGGGCTTACCAGCCGTTGGATCGAAGAAAACGGCTTCGAACGTCAGCGTGCATCGATTGGTCAAGCGATGTACTTCAAGGATCGCGAAGTTCAATTGCCAGGTGTAGATGCCAAGACACGTGATGATGCGCACTCGAACGTATCTCCTGTTGCACTGGAGTACGAATTCCGCTTCAACCGCGACTGGCGCGCCACAGCCGACTACAACTGGGATACCGAGACCCATAGTCCTCGCTCCGGCAGCGCAATGTTCCACTACCAGCCGGAAGACAACCCGAACAAGGTCGTCAACCTGGGCTACCGCTATCGCAACGACCAGGTTGTCTACAACCAACTGACCGGCAAATGGCAGTTCGGCGGTGACTTTGGCCAGGAAGGTGACAAGGATTTCGTGAAGGATTACTACAAAATCCAACAACACGATTTCTCGATGATGTGGCCGATTGTTCCCCAGTGGAACCTGATCACCCGCTGGCAGTACGACTATGCCCGCAACCGTACCCTGGAAGCCTTCGGTGGTTTCGAGTACGACAACTGCTGCTGGAAACTGCGCGTCATCAACCGTTACTGGGTTTCCAACGACGAATACACGCAGCTCGCCCCTCAGAACGAAAAGGGTGACCACGGGCTCTTCTTCCAGATCGTCCTTAAAGGACTCGGCGGCCTGACCGGCGCCAAGGTAGAGAGCTTCCTCGACAAAGGCATTGAAGGTTATCGTGAACGTGAAGACAAAGCTTTCTGAGTGTTTGCGCCCGCTAGTGCTGGGCGCGCTGTTCCTGGGTACTGTGTCGGCACACGCCGCAGTTCAACAGCTGGATAAAGTAGCGGCCATCGTCGACAACGACGTAATCATGCAGAGCCAGCTGGACCAACGGGTCAAGGAAGTTCAGCAAACCATCGCCAAGCGTGGCGGTGGTGTACCACCGAGCAGCGTTCTGGAACCCCAGGTACTGGAGCGTCTGATCGTCGAAAACCTGCAATTGCAGATTGGCGACCGTTCCGGTATCCGTATTTCGGACGAAGAACTGAACCAGGCCGTTGGCACCATTGCTCAGCGTAACAACATGAGCATTGATCAGTTCCGCGCCGCCCTGGCTCGCGATGGTTTGTCCTATGAGGACGCCCGTGACCAGATCAAGCGTGAAATGATCATCAGCCGTGTGCGCCAGCGCCGTGTGGCCGAACGGGTTCAGGTGTCCGAGCAGGAAGTGAAGAACTTCCTGGCTTCGGACTTGGGCAAGATGCAGCTCTCCGAAGAGTTGCACTTGGCCAATATCCTGATCCCAACCCCGGACGGAGCAAACTCTGAGCAGCTCAATGCCGCCGCCGCTAAAACCCAGGCGATCTACGAGCGTCTGAAAGCGGGTGCAGACTTTGCCCAGATGGCTATTGCTCAGTCCGGCAGCGACAACGCCCTTGAAGGCGGTGACATGGGCTGGCGTAAAGCCGCTCAATTGCCACCTCCGTTTGATCGCGAATTGAGCGCCATGGAAGTCGGCGGCATTACCCAGCCAGCACGCACTCCGGGTGGTTTCATCATCCTGAAGTTGCTGGAACGCCGCGGCGGCGAAACCTCGTTGAAAGACGAAGTCCATGTTCGTCACATCCTGGTCAAACCGAGCGAAATCCGCACCGAGGCCCAAACCAAGGAACTGGCACAGAAGATTTATGACCGCATTGAAAGCGGTGAAGACTTCGCCACCCTGGCCAAAAGCTTCTCGGAAGACCCAGGTTCTGCCCTTAACGGCGGCGACCTGAACTGGATCGACCCGAAAGCCCTGGTGCCTGAGTTCCAGCAGGTTATGGCCGAGACGCCACAAGGCGTATTGTCCAAGCCCTTCAAGACTCAGTACGGCTGGCATGTGCTGGAAGTGCTTGGCCGTCGCGCCACGGACAACACCACCCAGGCCCGCGAGCAACAAGCCCTGACCGTGTTGCGTAACCGCAAATACGACGAAGAGCTGCAAACCTGGCTGCGTCAGATCCGTGACGAAGCGTATGTAGAGAACAAGCTGCCAGGCGCCGAGCAAACAGGCACCGACCAGGCACCCCAGTGAAACCCCAGCGTTTCGCGGTGACACCCGGCGAGCCAGCCGGCATTGGTCCAGACCTGTGCCTGCTGCTGGCCTCGCAACCCCAGCCACACCCCCTGATTGCGATTACCAGCCGCGACCTGCTCCTTGAGCGGGCCGCGCAGCTGGGTGTGGCCGTCAACCTGCTGGACGTGGCGCCGGGCAACTGGCCCGACCTGCCGGCCCCCGCCGGTAGCCTGTATGTATGGGACACCCCGCTGCAGGCCAAGGTAGTGGCCGGGCAGTTGAACACGGCCAACGCGGCATTTGTGCTGGAGACGCTGACCCGTGCGGGCCAAGGCTGCATCGACGGCGACTTTGCCGGCATGATCACCGCACCGGTGCACAAGGGCGTGATCAACGAATCCGGCATCGCCTTTTCCGGCCATACCGAATTCCTCGCCGAACTGACCCATACCGCTCAAGTGGTGATGATGCTCGCCACCCGTGGCCTGCGCGTGGCCCTGGTGACCACCCACTTGCCGCTGCGTGAAATTGCCGACGCCATCACTGCCGAACGTGTGGAGCGTGTCACGCGCATCCTGCACAGCGACCTGCAACACAAATTCGGCATTGCCCAACCGCGTATCCTGGTCTGTGGGCTCAACCCCCACGCCGGTGAAGGCGGCCACTTGGGCCATGAAGAAATCGACATCATTGAACCGACATTAGAGCGCCTGCGCCAAGAAGGCATGGACCTACGTGGCCCATTGCCTGCAGACACTCTGTTTACCCCCAAATATCTGGAGCACTGCGACGCAGTGCTGGCGATGTACCACGACCAGGGGCTGCCCGTGCTGAAATACAAAGGCTTCGGCGCCGCAGTCAACGTGACACTGGGCCTGCCGATCATCCGCACCTCCGTCGACCATGGCACCGCCCTGGACCTCGCAGGCAGCGGCAAGATCGATACCGGCAGCCTGCACGTGGCCCTGGAAACCGCCTATCAGATGGCCGAGACCCGTATATGACTGAGCATTACCAACACCGGGCGCGCAAGCGCTTCGGGCAAAACTTCCTGCACGACGCTGGCGTGATCGATCGCATCCTGCGCTCCATTCATGCCAAGCCTGAAGACCGCCTGCTGGAAATCGGTCCGGGCCAGGGCGCGCTGACCCAAGGCTTGCTGGCCAGCGGTGGGCAACTGGACGTGGTGGAACTGGACAAGGACTTGATCCCGATCCTCAACCAGCAGTTCGCTGGCAAAGCCAACTTCAACCTGCACCAGGGCGACGCGCTGAAGTTCGACTTCAATAGCCTTAACGCCGCGCCTAACAGCCTGCGGGTAGTCGGCAACCTGCCCTACAACATTTCCACGCCGCTGATTTTCCATCTGCTGAATAACGCAGGGATCATTCGCGACATGCACTTCATGCTGCAAAAGGAAGTGGTGGAGCGCCTGGCCGCGGGCCCTGGCGGTGGTGACTGGGGCCGCTTGTCGATCATGGTCCAGTATCACTGCCGCGTAGAGCACCTGTTCAACGTCGGCCCGGGCGCGTTCAACCCGCCGCCGAAGGTTGATTCGGCCATCGTGCGCCTGGTGCCGCATGCCGTGCTGCCGCACCCCGCCAAGGATCACAAACTGCTGGAGCGCGTTGTGCGTGAAGCCTTCAACCAGCGCCGCAAGACCTTGCGTAACACCCTCAAGGCCCTGCTGAGCAATGCCGAGATCGAAGCCGCCGGCGTCGACGGCGGCCTGCGCCCCGAGCAACTGGACCTGGCCGCGTTCGTGCGCCTGGCTGACCAGCTTGCCATCCAGCCAGCGCCAACAGCGGAATAAGGTTCAACACCCTCCAATGTGGGAGCGGGCTTGCTCGCGAATGCGGTGTGTCAGTCAACATTTTCGTCAACTGATACACCGCATTCGCGAGCAAGCCCGATCCCACAGGTTTAACCGCGTTTCAAGAGCCCAGACAGCATGTCTGGCCTAGTGCCCTCCTCTTGGCCTAGACTGACCCGCATCTGCTGTCCTTCGCTTTTAAGGCCTCTTGCATGTCCGATCCTCGTTATCAGATCGACGTCAGCGTCGTCACCCGCTTCCTGGCGGACCAATCGCAACCCGAACATAACCGCTTCGCCTTTGCCTACACCATTACAGTGAAGAACAACGGGCTGGTGCCGGCCAAGCTGCTGTCGCGCCACTGGGTCATCACCGATGGCGACGGCCAGGTCGAGGAAGTGCGCGGGGCAGGCGTTGTCGGCCAGCAGCCGTTGATCGACAGCGGCGCCAGCCACACTTATAGCAGCGGCACGGTGATGACCTCCAAGGTCGGCACCATGCAAGGCTCGTATCAGATGAAGGCCACCGACGGCCAACTGTTCGATGCAATCATCAAGCCCTTCCGCCTGGCCGTACCCGGAGCCCTGCACTGATGGCGACGTACGCGGTCGGCGATCTGCAAGGCTGCCTGGACCCTCTCAAGCGCCTGCTGGAGCGCGCAGCCTTCGACCCGGCAAATGATCGCTTGTGGTTGGTGGGCGACCTGGTCAACCGCGGCCCACAGTCCCTGGAAACCCTGCGCTACCTCTATAGCCTGCGTGATTCTTTGGTATGCGTGCTGGGCAACCATGACCTGCACTTGCTTGCGGCCGGCAACAACATCGAGCGCCTCAAAAAAGGCGACACCCTGCGGGAAATCCTCGACGCCCCGGACCGCGCTCAACTGCTCGACTGGCTGCGCCGGCAAAAACTCATGCACTATGACGAGGACCGCAACATGGCCTTGGTGCATGCCGGTATCCCGCCGCAGTGGACGCTGAAAAAAGCCCTCAAGTGCGCCGCCGAAGTTGAAAGTGCGTTGGCCGATGACAACCTGTACACCGCTTACCTCGACGGCATGTACGGCAACGATCCGGTGAAGTGGGACAACGACCTCACGGGCGTGGCCCGCCTGCGAGTCATCACCAACTACTTCACGCGGATGCGCTTCTGTACGGCCGAAGGCAAACTGGACCTCAAGAGCAAGGAAGGCGCCGACACCGCCCTCCCCGGCTACAAGCCCTGGTTCGCCCACAAGGAACGCAAGACCCGTGACACAAAGATCATCTTTGGCCACTGGGCCGCGCTGGAAGGCAAGTGCGATGAACCCGGCGTGTTCGCCCTCGACACCGGTTGCGTGTGGGGTGGCGCCATGACCCTGATGAACATCGACACGGGCGAGCGCCTCGACTGCCAGTGCCAATCCCCCCTTTCCATTACCCAGCCGGCCGCCACCAAGCCATAGGAGCCCGCCATGACCGAATTCAAACGTATCCCCCCCGAACAAGCCCAGGCCCTGCGCGAGCAAGGTGCTGTAGTCGTCGACATCCGCGACCAGCCTACTTATGCCGCCGCTCACATCACCGGCGCCCAGCACTTGGACAACGTCAACATCGCCGACTTCATCCGCGCAGCCGACCTCGATGCCCCGCTGATCGTGGCCTGCTACCACGGTAATTCCAGCCAGAGCGCAGCCGCGTATCTGGTCAGCCAGGGTTTCTGCGACGTCTACAGCCTGGACGGCGGGTTTGAGCTGTGGCGTACGACCTATCCCGCGGAAATTTCTTCAGGCGATTCGCAATAATTTTTTTCACACCCCGCTACCCCGCGTGACGCTTGGGCTTGCGCCGTTTCTGACGAACGGCGCAGCCAAACTAATTACGCATCGCGCCTTGACCTCCCGGATTCCGAACTATCCTTAAGCGCAGGCCATCCGAATCAGGGGAGAGCCGGTACACCGGCGTACGGGTCATCGGTAGCGTTTCAGGGTGTTCTGGGGGGAAAACAGCCATTGGCGTGCGTCAATGGCTGCCAGCATCGACTGATTGATCCGGCGTCGGCTCCACGTATCGAGCGAGGTGACGACGTCATGAGTATTTTTAGCCACTTCCAACAACGCTTCGCGTCCACACAGCAGGAAGAACTCACGCTTCAGGAGTATCTCGAGCTGTGCAAACAGGACCGCAGCACCTACGCTTCTGCCGCCGAACGCCTGCTACTGGCGATTGGCGAGCCAGAACTGGTGGAAACCGCCAATAATTCGCGCCTGTCGCGGATATTTTCCAACAAGGTGATCCGCCGCTATCCGGCCTTTGAAGACTTCCATGGGATGGAAGAATGCATCGACCAGATCGTGTCCTACTTCCGCCATGCCGCCCAAGGCCTGGAAGAGAAGAAGCAGATCCTCTATCTGCTGGGCCCGGTCGGCGGCGGCAAGTCGTCCCTGGCGGAAAAACTCAAGCAATTGATCGAAAAGGTGCCCTTCTATGCGATCAAGGGCTCGCCCGTCTTCGAGTCGCCCCTGGGCCTGTTCAACGCCACGGAAGATGGCGCGATCCTGGAGGAAGACTTTGGCATACCGCGGCGCTACCTCAACACCATCATGTCGCCCTGGGCCACCAAGCGCCTGGCCGAGTTCGGTGGTGATATCAGCCAGTTCCGCGTGGTGAAACTCTACCCGTCGATCCTCAACCAGATCGGCGTGGCCAAGACCGAACCGGGCGATGAAAACAACCAGGACATTTCAGCGCTGGTGGGCAAGGTCGATATCCGCAAACTGGAAGAATTCCCACAAAACGATGCCGATGCCTACAGTTACTCGGGCGCACTGTGCCGGGCCAACCAGGGCTTGATGGAGTTCGTGGAGATGTTCAAGGCGCCGATCAAGGTGCTGCACCCACTGCTTACCGCCACCCAGGAAGGCAACTACAACAGTACCGAAGGCCTGGGAGCGATTCCGTTTACCGGGATCCTGCTGGCCCACTCCAACGAATCGGAATGGCATACCTTCCGTAACAACAAGAACAACGAAGCCTTCATCGACCGTATCTATATCGTCAAGGTGCCGTACTGCTTGCGGGTCAGCGACGAAATCAAGATTTACGACAAACTGCTGTTCAACAGCTCCCTGGCCAAGGCCCATTGCGCGCCCGACACCCTGAAGATGCTTGCCCAGTTCACCGTGCTGTCGCGCCTCAAGGAGCCGGAAAACTCGAACATCTATTCGAAGATGCGCGTCTACGACGGCGAAAACCTCAAGGACACCGACCCCAAGGCCAAGTCGATCCAGGAGTACCGTGACACAGCCGGTGTGGACGAGGGCATGAACGGCCTGTCGACCCGCTTTGCGTTCAAGATCCTGTCCAAGGTCTTCAACTTCGACCCCCACGAAATTGCCGCCAACCCGGTGCACTTGCTCTATGTGCTGGAGCAGCAGATTGAACAGGAGCAGTTCCAGGCCGAAACCCGTGAGCGCTACCTGCGCTTCCTCAAGGAATACCTGGCGCCGCGCTACATCGAGTTTATCGGCAAGGAAATCCAGACCGCTTACCTGGAGTCTTACAGCGAGTACGGCCAGAACATCTTCGACCGCTACGTGCTGTACGCCGATTTCTGGATTCAGGACCAGGAATACCGCGACCCGGAAACCGGCGAAATCCTCAACCGAGTTGCCCTCAACGAAGAATTGGAAAAGATCGAGAAACCCGCTGGCATCAGCAATCCGAAGGATTTCCGCAACGAAATTGTCAACTTCGTACTGCGGGCCCGTGCCAACAACAACGGCAAGAACCCCACCTGGCTCAGCTACGAGAAGCTGCGGGTGGTCATCGAGAAGAAAATGTTCTCCAACACCGAGGACCTGCTGCCCGTCATCAGCTTCAACGCCAAGGCCAGCAAGGAGGATCAACAAAAACACAACGACTTCGTCACACGCATGGTCGAGCGAGGCTACACCGACAAACAGGTACGGCTGCTCTCCGAGTGGTACCTGCGGGTTCGCAAATCACAGTAAGGCAGCGGCAAGCGCACACTGCCAGGCATCCGGCCTGGCAGTTGACCGCTTGTCTCTAAGCTTCCAGCTCGCGGCTTGAAGCTTGTAACGTGAAGCTGCCCGGAGGGCTCCCCATGAGCTATGTGATCGACCGACGCCTCAATGGCAAGAACAAAAGCACGGTAAACCGCCAGCGTTTCCTGCGGCGTTACCGTGACCACATCAAAAAGGCGGTAGAAGAGGCCGTCAGCCGCCGTTCCATCACCGACATGGAGCATGGCGAACAAATCAGTATTCCCGGCCGGGACATCGACGAACCGGTGCTTCACCATGGTCGCGGCGGCAAACAGACCGTCGTGCACCCCGGAAACAAGGAATTTACCACCGGCGAACATATCCAGCGCCCACAAGGCGGTGGCGGTGGCAAAGGCCCGGGCAAAGCCGGCAACTCTGGCGAAGGCATGGACGAATTCGTCTTCCAGATCACCCAGGAAGAATTCCTCGAATTCATGTTCGAAGACCTGGAACTGCCCAACCTGGTCAAGCGCAACCTCACCGGCACCGACACCTTCAAGACCGTACGCGCAGGGATCAGCAACGAGGGCAACCCTTCGCGCATCAACATCATCCGTACCCTGCGCTCAGCCCATGCACGGCGCATCGCCCTGTCGGGCAGCAGCCGCGCCAAACTCAAGCAGGCCAAGGAAGAGTTGGCACGTTTGAAGCGTGAAGAACCGGACAACTTCGGCGATATCCAGGAAATCGAGGCAGAAATCGAAAAACTCAGCGCGCGCATTCACCGCGTGCCGTTCCTCGATACCTTTGACTTGAAGTACAACCTGCTGGTCAAGCAACCCAACCCCAGCTCCAAGGCGGTGATGTTCTGCCTGATGGACGTTTCCGGCTCCATGACCCAGGCCACCAAGGACATCGCCAAGCGTTTCTTTATCCTGCTGTACCTGTTCCTGAAACGGAACTACGACAAGATCGACGTAGTATTCATCCGCCATCACACCAGCGCCCGAGAAGTGGACGAAGAGGAGTTTTTCTACTCGCGGGAAACCGGCGGCACCATCGTTTCCAGTGCACTGAAGCTGATGCAGGAGATCATGGCTGAGCGCTACCCCGCCAACGAGTGGAACATCTACGCCGCCCAAGCTTCCGACGGCGATAACTGGAACGACGACTCGCCGATCTGCCGGGACATTTTGATCAACCAGATCATGCCGTTCGTGCAGTACTACACTTACGTCGAAATCACCCCCCGTGAGCACCAGGCCCTGTGGTTCGAATACGAGCGCATCGGCGAAGCCTTTGCCGACACGTTCGCCCAGCAGCAACTGGTCTCGGCCGGCGATATCTACCCGGTCTTCCGTGAACTCTTCCAGCGCAGGTTAGTGACATGACCGCCAAAAAAGAGAACAAGCGCCAACCCATTTCCACTGGCTCCGAGTGGACCTTCGAACTGATCCAGGCCTATGACCGGGAAATCAGCCGCATCGCGGCGGGTTATGCCCTGGACACCTACCCCAACCAGATAGAAGTCATCACCGCTGAACAGATGATGGATGCCTATGCCTCGGTGGGCATGCCGCTGGGCTATCACCATTGGTCCTACGGGAAACACTTCCTCAGTACCGAGAAGTCCTACACACGCGGCCAGATGGGCCTGGCCTACGAGATCGTGATCAACTCCGACCCGTGCATCGCGTACCTGATGGAAGAAAACACCATCTGCATGCAGGCGCTGGTAGTGGCCCATGCCTGCTATGGGCATAACAGTTTCTTCAAGGGCAACTACTTGTTTCGCACCTGGACCGATGCCAGTTCGATCATTGATTACCTGGTGTTCGCCAAGCAATACATCATGCAGTGCGAGGAGCGCCACGGTATCGATGCGGTGGAAGACCTGTTGGACTCCTGCCATGCGCTGATGAATTACGGGGTCGATCGCTATAAGCGCCCCTATCCTATTTCCGCCGAAGAGGAGCGCCTGCGCCAGAAGGAACGCGAGGAGCACTTGCAGAAACAGATCAACGACCTGTGGCGCACCATCCCCAAGCGCGCCGACAAGAACAGCGACAAAGACAATGCACGCTTCCCCGCCGAACCGCAGGAAAACATCCTGTATTTCCTGGAAAAGCATGCCCCGCTGCTGGAACCCTGGCAGCGCGAAATCGTGCGCATCGTACGCAAGATCGCGCAATACTTTTATCCACAGCGCCAAACCCAGGTGATGAACGAAGGCTGGGCTACCTTCTGGCATTACACCCTGATGAACGACCTGTACGACGAAGGCCTGGTCACGGACGGCTTTATGATGGAGTTCCTCACGTCCCACACCAGCGTGGTCTTCCAACCAGGCTTCGACAGCCCGTATTACAACGGCATCAACCCCTATGCGCTGGGTTTTGCCATGTACCGCGATATTCGCCGTATGTGCGAGCACCCCACAGAGGAAGACCGCCGCTGGTTCCCGGAAATCGCCGGCAGCGACTGGCTATCGACCATCAAGTTCGCCATGAGCAGCTTCAAGGATGAGAGTTTTATCCTGCAGTACCTGTCGCCCCAGGTGATTCGCGACCTCAAGCTGTTCAGCATCCTGGACGACGACCTCAAGGATGACCTGGTGGTGCCTGCCATCCACGACGAACCCGGCTACCGCATCATTCGCGAAACCCTGGCCGCGCAATACAACCTGGGTAACCGCGAGCCTAACGTGCAGATCTACAGCATCGACGTGCGTGGAGACCGTTCGCTGACCTTGCGTCACCAGCAGCACGACCGCAAACCCTTGGGCGAATCCACTGAGGAAGTGCTCAAGCACCTGCATCGGCTCTGGGGTTTTGATATTCATCTGGAAACCCTGCAGGGCGACCAGGTGATGAAAACCCACCATGTGCCACCGCGCAGCGATCATAACGACAACGACTACGGCCGCCTGGACATGGCCGTCGTTCATCTCTGAAACAGCAAAGCCTCCATTGGCCAGGCTCAGGCGTTATCCTGTGCCGCTAATGGAGGCTTTTTCATGAAAATCTACAAAGTCGGCGGCGCCGTGCGTGATCGCCTTCTGGGCATCGAGGTCACTGATATAGACCGTGTCGTCGTTGGCGCGACGGCCGAAGAGATGCTCGCCAAGGGTTATAAACCGGTGGGCGCCGATTTCCCGGTATTTCTCGACCCGAAGAACGGTGACGAATACGCCCTCGCTCGCACCGAACGCAAGAATGGCCGGGGTTACGGTGGCTTCATATTCCATGCGAGCCCCGACGTTACACTGGAAGAAGACCTTATACGGCGTGACCTGACCATCAATGCCATGGCAGAGGACGACGAAGGTAATCTGACTGACCCTTACCATGGCCAACGCGACCTTGAAGCGCGTATTTTGCGGCATGTTTCTCCTGCGTTCGCCGAAGATCCACTCCGAGTGCTGCGTGTTGCACGCTTCGCCGCGCGCTATGCGCCTCTTGGCTTCACAGTCGCCCCCGAGACGCTGGCGTTAATGCGCCAACTCAGTGAGTCCGGCGAGCTGGAGGCCCTTACCCCCGAGCGCAGCTGGAAGGAAATCTCACGGGCGCTGATGGAAGCTCAACCCCAAGTATTCATCCAAGTGCTGCGTGACTGCGACGCGCTGAAAACCTTGATGCCGGAAGTGAATGCGCTGTTCGGCGTGCCGCAGCCCGCAGCTCACCACCCGGAAATAGACACCGGCGTGCACACCTTGAGCGTGCTGGAGCAGGCCGCCCAGCACAAGCAACCGCTGAGCGTGCGCTGGGCCTGCCTGCTGCATGATTTGGGCAAAGGCCTGACGCCTGTGGATAAGTTGCCGCAGCATATTGCCCACGAGCAACGCGGCCTGAAGCTGATCAAAGCGGTGAATGAGCGTTTCAAGGTACCGAGGGATTGCCAGGAATTGGCCTTACTCGTGGGGCAATATCATACCCATGGGCATCGTGCGCGGGAGCTCAAGCCCTCGACATTGCTGGAGTTGCTGCAAAGATTCGACGTGTACCGTCGGCCGCAACGCTTTGAAGAGTTCGTGGTGGCCTGCGAAATGGACGCTCGGGGCCGCAAGGGTTTTGAGCAACGCAGTTATCCACAGGCCGATTACTTGCGCGCAGCGGCAAAGGCTGCACGCGAAGTGCCGGTCGCGCCACTGCTGGAAAAAGGTTTCAAGGGCCCCGAACTGGGCGAGGCGCTCAAGCGCGAACGACTCAAAGCGCTTAAAGCCTACAAGGAACAGCAAAAGCCCCTGTAGGAGCGAGCTTGCTCGCGAAGAACCTCAACGATGACGCAGCGCCCTCAGGTTCTTCGCGAGCAAGCTCGGCGCCTACAAAAGAGCTTGTGGCGTGAGTGGCCGCCCCTGCCACTCGAACGCCACAGGTGCCAGTACCTGATCAATCTGCGCGTCTCGCCACAACTGGGCCATCGTCTTGCCGGCCTCAGGGTGCATACGCTGCGGCGCCATCATCGACAGCGGCCACAACACAAAGGCGTTTTTCAGAATTTCGGCTCGCGGTAGGACCAAGCCATCAAAATCGCCCACCAGATCGCCATACAACAACACATCGATATCCAGCGGCAGGCCTTTGCGGTCTGGCGCGTAGCGGCCATTGTCAGCCTCGATGGATTTCAAACGACGATCCAACTCCATCAACGGCAGGTCGGTATAAGCCGAAACCACCAGATTGAAAAACGGCCCACTTTTGATCCCCACCGGCTGGCTTTCGAACACCGCCGAACAGCGCATATCCGTCAAGAAACCCGCCAACGCATCCAAGCCGGCACATAGACGAGCCTCGCGGTCGATATTGCTGCCAAGCCCGAGGTAAACCTGAGTCAACGACATCCGCGCTCGATCTCCACGCCCACGCCCTTGGCAGCCGGTACCGCGCCGGGCTTGGTCAACTTGAGGTGCAACCAGGGAATCTGGAATTCACTCATCAGCATTTCGGCCAGACGTTCGGCGAAGGTTTCCACCAATTGGTACTGGGACTGCTCGGCAAAAGCCTGGATACGCGCAGACACCCTGGCGTAATCCAGTGCCAGGGTCAGGTCGTCACCGGCCGCGGCTGGGCGATTATCCCAGGCGAAGCTCAGGTCCAGGCGCAGGCATTGCCGGATGCCGCGCTCCCAGTCGTAAGCCCCGATTACGGTGTCGACTTCCAGGCCTTCGATAAACACTCTGTCCAAGCACTTTTCTCCGCAGCACGACAAGGGCGCGATGCCCCGTTAGAATCAGGGCGTCCTCGCCCGGAATAGTTAGCATGTTTTGGTCACTGGCGATTCTCGCCTACCTGCTCGGCTCGCTGTCCTTCGCCATTTTGCTCAGCCGCTTGACGGGAAATCCCGATCCGCGAATGAGTGGCTCAGGCAATGCCGGGGCCACCAATATGTTGCGCCTGGCCGGCAAGAAACTTGCCGTCCTGACCTTGCTGGGCGACGTCTGCAAGGGCCTGCTGCCCGTGCTGATCGCCAGCCTCGTCGGCCTTAGCTTGCAACAGCAAGCCTGGGTGGGCCTGTGTGCCGTCCTGGGTCACCTGTTCCCGTTGTACTTCCGCTTTCGCGGCGGCAAGGGCGTCGCCACGGCTGCCGGCATGCTGCTGGGCATTTACCCCCCTGCGGCGTTACTGGCCATGCTCGCCTGGCTGCTGACGTTCTACCTCACCCGCACCAGCTCGCTGGCCGCGCTGATTGCCACGCCGCTGACCCTGCCGCTGCTGGCCTGGCAGGAACCAGAAGCGCTGCTACCGATGAGCGTGCTGACACTGCTGATCGTCTGGCGCCACCGCGGCAATCTACGCGACCTGTTTGCCGGGCGCGAACGGCATTTTTAAATACCCCGCCTGGACCCCGCGCCCTTGAACCTTACAACGGCGGCAATTGCTCCATCGGCCAGCGCGCCTGCACGCTGATCGCCAGGCTTTCGTGCTGTCCGGCCTGCAGGCGCTGGCAACCGGCGTAGGCGATCATCGCGCCGTTGTCAGTGCAGAACTCAGGGCGTGCGTAGAACACATTGCCATTCATGTCGCCGAGCATTTTTTCCAGAGAACTGCGCAACGCCTTGTTGGCGCTGACGCCGCCTGCGATCACCAGCCGCTTCATGCCCGCCTGTTTCAGGGCGCGCTTGCACTTGATGGTCAAAGTCTCCACCACAGCCTGCTGGAACGCCAGCGCGATGTCGCAGCGGGCTTGTTGGCCGTCGTCCCCGGCGCTGACGCTGTGCTGCCAGGTGTTCAAGGCAGAGGTTTTCAAGCCGCTGAAACTGAACATCAAGCCAGGACGATCACACATCGGCCGCGGGAAGGTATAGCGACCGGCAACGCCGTTCTCAGCCAGGCGGGCGATTTCCGGACCGCCAGGATAATTAAGCCCCATCATCTTCGCGGTTTTGTCGAACGCTTCGCCGGCAGCATCGTCCAGCGACTCGCCCAACAGCGTGTATTGGCCGATCCCATCCACCTGAACCAGCTGCGTATGCCCCCCCGAAACCAACAAAGCGACGAACGGGAACTCTGGCGGTGTTTTTTCCAGCATGGGTGCCAATAAATGGCCTTCCATATGGTGCACGCCAAGGGCAGGAATACCCCAGGCAAAGGCCAGCGCCTGGGCGCAAGAGGCCCCAACCAGCAGGGCTCCGACCAATCCGGGCCCTGCCGTGTAGGCGATGGCATCGATCTCGGTTGCCACACAGCCGGCCTCATCCAGCACCTGGCGGATCAGCGGCAGCATGCGCTTGACGTGATCGCGGCTGGCAAGCTCCGGCACCACGCCGCCATAGGCGCGATGCAGGTCGATCTGACTGAACAGTGCATCGGCCAAAAGCCCGCGTTCACTGTCGTATAGTGCGACTCCGGTTTCGTCGCAGGAGGTTTCAAGTCCCAGTACTAGCATGGGTTTGCGCCTTGTAGAGGCTGAATTCGAAGGCGCGCATAATAGTCGCCACTCCCCCTCCCGACTAGCGGTTTTCGATCAGAGGCTTTGCATTCCGGGCAATGAGGGGTTAACATCCGCAACCCTTAAAAACCGACGACCTCAGCCGCGAATTTTTTGCGACGAGAACGTTGATTCCCGGTAATGAAAGAAGGTAGCTCTGGATGCCAGCCGTCAAAGTAAAAGAGAACGAACCCTTCGACGTAGCTCTGCGTCGTTTCAAGCGCTCCTGCGAAAAAGCCGGTGTTCTGGCTGAAGTTCGTAGCCGCGAATTTTATGAGAAGCCAACTTCTGAGCGTAAGCGCAAAGCAGCAGCCGCTGTTAAGCGTCACGCTAAGAAAGTTCAGCGCGAACAGCGCCGCGCCGTTCGTCTGTACTAATACACAGACGTTCGTAGCAAGCTTCTGCCAAGCCCGGCCCTCAGCCGGGCTGCTGGCATTTGCGGATATCGCTTGATGCTTCACCGTCGACGCCGCACATGCGACCGAGACACTGCTTCACACGTCAGGGCTGGCTCTTTTGCCAGCGGTGCACGTCTCTTCTGACGAGCCTAACAAGGCTACTGACGAGCACACCTATTCTTCAAACAGACGATCAACCGTGTCGGCTGTGCCCATCGATGCGTTTCCGAGGCCGCCATTGGCCAAGACCGGACGCCCGGGCAACATTTCCATGCCGAAGACTGATCAGAAACTACCCTCAGTGAATATTCGGCAGATACACTTCCTGATGACCCATGCAGACGATGATGATCGAGCACTCCATACGTGCGCTTGAACACGTCACGGGCCCTCATTTACACGCAGTGATGACGAGAACGCCATGGCCGGGCTGATTCCCCAGAGCTTTATTGACGACCTTCTGAACCGCACCGACATCGTCGATGTTGTCAGCTCACGCGTACAGCTGAAAAAAGCCGGCAAAAACTACACCGCCTGCTGCCCGTTCCATAAAGAAAAAACCCCATCGTTCAGCGTCAGCCCCGACAAACAGTTTTATTACTGCTTCGGTTGCGGCGCGGGCGGGAATGCCCTGGGCTTCCTGATGGACCACGACAACCTGGATTTCCCCCAAGCTGTCGAGGACCTGGCGAAAGCCGCCGGCATGGAAGTGCCCCGCGAAGAAAGTGGTCGCCCGCACAAACCCCGGCAACCCACCGATTCGCCGCTGTATCCGCTACTGACCGCCGCTGCCGACTTTTACCGCCAGGCACTCAAGAGCCATCCGCAGCGCAAGGCCGCTGTCGACTATCTCAAAGGGCGCGGCCTCACCGGCGAAATCGCTCGGGACTTCGGTCTCGGCTTCGCCCCGCCGGGCTGGGACAACCTGTATAAGCACCTGAGCAGCGACACCCTCCAGCAAAAGGCCATGATCGATGCCGGCCTGCTGGTGGAAAACGCCGAGACCGGCAAGCGCTATGACCGCTTCCGCGACCGCGTGATGTTCCCGATCCGCGACAGCCGTGGCCGTATCATCGCCTTTGGCGGCCGCGTACTCGGGGACGACAAGCCCAAGTACCTGAACTCTCCGGAGACCCCGGTGTTCCACAAGGGCCAGGAACTCTACGGCCTGTTCGAAGCGCGCAAGAACAACCGCAACCTCGACGAGATCATCGTGGTTGAAGGCTATATGGACGTGATCGCCCTCGCCCAACAAGGCCTGCGCAACGCGGTCGCCACCCTCGGCACCGCCACCAGCGAAGAACATCTCAAACGCCTGTTCCGTGTCGTGCCCAGCGTGCTGTTTTGCTTCGATGGCGACCAAGCTGGCCGCAACGCCGCCTGGCGCGCGCTCGAAGCCACGCTGTCGAGCCTGCAGGATGGGCGCCGCGCTCGCTTCCTGTTCCTGCCCGAAGGCGAAGACCCGGACACCCTGGTGCGTTCGGAAGGTACCGACGCGTTCCGCGCACGCATCAATCAACATGCGCAGCCGCTGGCGGATTATTTTTTTCAGCAACTGACCGAAGAGGCCGACCCGCGCTCCCTCGAAGGCAAAGCCCATATGGCCACCCTCGCGGCGCCGCTGATCGACAAAGTCCCGGGCGCCAACTTGCGCACCTTGATGCGCCAGCGCCTACTGGAGATCACCGGTTTGAGCGGCGAAGCCGTAAGCCAGCTGGTGCACAGCGCCCCGCAGGATGCACCGCCCGCCTACGACCCCGGCATGGATTACGACGCCATGCCGGACTACGCTGACTTTCACCAACCTCAGGAGGCCTTCGCGCCCCAGCAGGAATGGACGCCGAAGAAGCCCGGCGCCGGCGGCAAGAAGTGGGACAAAAAGCCCTGGAGCAAAAACGGCAAACGCGGTGATCGCGATGAAGCCTACGCGCCACGCACACCCGTAGCGGTGGAAGCCCCCACACTGATTGCACTGCGCACGCTGATTCATCACCCGCAATTGGCCGGCAAGGTTGAAAGTGCCGACCACTTTGCCAACGAGAGCAACACCTACGCTCAGGTGCTTATCGCACTGATCGAAGCCGTGCAGAAAAACCCTAAGCTAAACTCAATTCAGTTGATGGCTCGCTGGCATGGCACGGAACAGGGCCGTTTATTGCGGGCACTGGCGGAAAAGGAGTGGCTAATTGACGGCGACAACCTTGAACAACAGTTTTTAGACACCATTAATAGGTTATCCGCGGGTCAACACACTCAGACCCTCGACGAACTTATCAAGAGAGCGAGGCAGCCGGGATTATCGGCTGAAGAGCAAATTCAGATAGCAAAACAGATGCGCGACCTCTTAAAACAGAATGTTTACGCATCAAACCCGACCTCAGCTGGCGTGTGAGGTCATAGCTCGGGTATAATCCTCGGCTTGTTTTTTGCCCGCCAAGACCTTCAGTGGATAGGGTGTTATGTCCGGAAAAGCGCAACAGCAGTCTCGTATCAAAGAGTTGATACTTCTTGGTCGTGAGCAGGGTTACCTGACTTACGCGGAGGTCAACGACCACCTGCCTGAGGATATTTCAGATCCTGAGCAGGTGGAAGACATCATCCGCATGATTAACGACATGGGGATCAACGTATTCGAAGTCGCGCCAGATAAGGATTCCCTTATGCTGGCCGACGCTGATACCGACGAGGCCGCCGCTGAGGAAGCTGCTGCCGCGCTGGCTGCAGTAGAGACCGATATCGGCCGCACGACAGACCCGGTGCGCATGTATATGCGCGAAATGGGTACCGTCGAGCTGCTGACACGCGAAGGCGAAATCGAAATCGCCAAGCGTATCGAAGAGGGCATCCGCGAAGTGATGGGCGCTATTGCGCACTTCCCTGGCACGGTTGACCACATTCTCTCCGAGTACACCCGCGTCACCACCGAAGGTGGCCGCCTGTCCGACGTCCTGAGCGGTTATATCGACCCGGACGACGGCATTGCGCCGCCTGCCGCCGAAGTACCGCCGCCTGTTGATGCGAAAGCCGCAAAAGCGGACGACGACACCGACGACGACGAAGCTGAAAGCAGCGACGACGAAGAAGAAGCCGAAAGCGGTCCAGACCCGGTTATCGCTGCCCAGCGCTTCGGTGCGGTTTCCGATCAAATGGAAATCACCCGCAAGGCCCTGAAAAAGCACGGTCGTGGCAACAAGCAGGCGATTGCCGAGCTGGTGGCCCTGGCTGAGCTGTTCATGCCAATCAAGCTGGTGCCCAAGCAGTTCGAAGGCCTGGTTGAGCGTGTTCGCAGCGCCCTTGAGCGTCTGCGTGCACAAGAGCGTGCGATCATGCAGCTCTGTGTGCGTGATGCGCGCATGCCGCGTACCGATTTCCTGCGCCAGTTCCCCGGCAACGAAGTTGACGAAAGCTGGAGCGACGCACTGGCCAAGGGCAAGGCGAAATACGCCGAAGCCATCGGCCGCCTGCAGCCCGATATCATCCGTTGCCAGCAGAAGCTGACCGCGCTTGAAACCGAAACCGGCCTGACGATTGCAGAAATCAAAGACATCAACCGTCGCATGTCGATCGGCGAGGCCAAGGCCCGCCGCGCGAAGAAAGAGATGGTTGAAGCGAACTTGCGTCTGGTGATCTCCATCGCCAAGAAGTACACCAACCGTGGCCTGCAATTCCTTGATCTGATCCAGGAAGGCAACATCGGCTTGATGAAGGCGGTGGACAAGTTCGAATACCGTCGCGGCTACAAGTTCTCGACTTATGCCACCTGGTGGATCCGTCAGGCGATCACTCGCTCGATCGCCGACCAGGCCCGCACCATCCGTATTCCGGTGCACATGATCGAGACCATCAACAAGCTCAACCGTATTTCCCGGCAGATGTTGCAGGAAATGGGTCGCGAACCGACCCCGGAAGAGCTGGGCGAACGCATGGAAATGCCTGAGGATAAAATCCGCAAGGTATTGAAGATCGCTAAAGAGCCGATCTCCATGGAAACGCCGATTGGTGATGACGAAGACTCCCATCTGGGTGACTTCATCGAAGACTCGACCATGCAGTCGCCAATCGATGTCGCCACTGTTGAGAGCTTGAAAGAAGCGACTCGCGACGTACTGTCCGGCCTCACTGCCCGTGAAGCCAAGGTACTGCGCATGCGTTTCGGCATCGACATGAATACCGACCACACCCTTGAGGAAGTCGGTAAGCAGTTTGACGTGACCCGTGAGCGGATCCGTCAGATCGAAGCCAAGGCGCTGCGCAAGTTGCGCCACCCGACGCGAAGCGAGCATCTGCGCTCCTTCCTCGACGAGTGATACCAGAACCCCCGGCCCAGGCCGGGGGTTTTGCTTTCTACCGATTGCTTTGCACAGATTAACTGCCCCGCACCACCCCGCCCTCGCAATGCCCGTCTACACTCGAGACATTCCCCGTGCCATAACGAGACCGTTATGCCCAGATTGCCGACCGTGATACTGCTGTCGCTGCTGACCTGGACCGCAACGGCTGGCGCGTTGACTCTTACGGATGATGAGCGTAGCTGGTTGGCGGACCATCAGGAGCTGCGCCTCGGCGTGGACGCGTCCTGGCCACCGTTTGAATATCGCGATGAAAATGGCCGATATCAGGGCCTGGCTGCCGATTACGTACGCCTACTCCAGGACCGTCTGGGCGTTCGAATCAAACTGATCGAACCCGTTAACTGGACCGCGGTGCTTGAACAAGCCCGCAATAATCAGCTCGACCTGCTGCCTGGCATCATGTCCACCCCCGAACGCCAAAACTTCCTGGCCTTCACACGCCCCTATCTCGACTTTCCCATCGTCATCCTGGCCCATGAAGGCGGCGCGAAACCACGCAGCCTCAAGGATTTGTACGGGCTGAAAATTGCCGTGGTGGAGAACTACGCCCCCCATGAATTGCTCCGCACCCACCATCCGGACCTGAATCTGGTCGCCCTGCCCAACGTCAGTTCGACGCTGCAAGCCCTGGCCACCGATGAAGTGGATGCCGTGGTCGGCGACCTCGCCTCCAGCGTCTGGAGCCTGCGCCAACTCAAGCTCGACGGCCTGTACGTCAGCGGCGAAACACCCTATCGCTACCAACTGGCGATGGGCGTACCGCGGGATGAGAAAATCCTGGTGGGCATCCTGGACAAAGTCCTCGCCGACCTCAGCTCAGCCGAAACGGATGCGATCCAGCAACACTGGGTCGGTAGTTTCACCGATCACCGCACCTTCTGGGCTGACCTGCTCACGTACGGCCTGCCAGCGGTGCTGCTATTGAGTACGGTGCTGGCAATCGTGATTCGGATCAATCGCCGGCTCAGCTCGGAAATTTCCCGCCGGGTCGCCCTTGAGCAAGAACTGCGAAGCAGCGAGTACCACTATCGCGGCTTGGTGGAGAGCTTGTCCGCCATCGCCTGGGAAGCAAGCATCAGCGATTTCACCTACAGCTATGTGTCGCCCCATGCCGAAGACCTGCTCGGTTATCCCCGCGCCCATTGGCTGATTCCAGGTTTCTGGCGCAACATCATCCACCCCGCCGACCTGACCCGTGCCGAGGCCTATTGCTATCGGGAAACTCGTGCCAACCGTGATCACAGTATTGATTACCGGGTCATCACCGCTGATGGCCGCTGCCTGTGGGTACGTGACATTGTCAGCCTGATCGAACACGGCCACGAGCCAGTGCTGCGCGGCCTGATGATCGACATCAGCGAAGCCAAGCGCACCGAAGAAGCCCTGCAATTGTCCGAGCAGAAATTTGCCTCGGTGTTTCAGCAGTGCCCGGACATCCTGGTGATTGCCCGGATGTCTGATGGCTGCCTGCTGGAGGTCAACAAGGCATTCGAGGACCAGATTGGGCTGCGCGCCGACGAGGTGGTAGGCAAAACCGCCTCAGATCTGAATATATGGGGCATTCAGGGCGTCGGTCCGGATTTGCTGCAGCGGGTACAGACCACCAGTATCCGTAACCTGGAAATGTCCTTTCTGCGCAGCAATGGTCAGGCATTTACCGGGCTGATCTCAGCTGAGCCGTTCCAACTCGATACCACTGAAGCCCTGGTGGTGGTGGTGCGCGATATCACCGAGCTCAAGGAAACCCAACAGCAGCTGCAAACCTCCGAAGAGAAATTCGCCAAGGCATTCCATGCTTCCCCTGACGGTTTACTACTGAGTCGCCAAAGGGATGGCCTGCTGATTGAAGTGAACGAAGGTTTCAGCCACCTGACCGGCTTCACCAGCGCCTCTTCACTCGACCAATCAGCCCTGGACCTGGGCATCTGGGTCGACCTCAACGAACGCAAACACATGCTGGAGTTGATGCAGCGCGACGGCTTTGTCCGCGATTTCATTTGTCATATCCGTCGTGCCGACGGCCAGATTCGCCTCTGCGAAGTGTCCAGCCGCCCACTGCCGATTGGCGACGAAGATTGCATGCTGACCATCGCCCGGGACATCACCGAACGCCAGTTGATGCAGGAAAAATTGCAGCAGGCCGCCACGGTGTTCGAAAGTACCGCCGAAGGCGTCTTGATCACCGACACACGGCAGAACATCAGCGCCGTCAACCGCGCCTTCACTGAGATCACCGGCTACAGCGAGGTTGAAGCCCTTGGCCATACCCCGCGTCTGCTTGCCTCCGGCCTGCATGACAGCGCGTTCTATGCGGCGATGTGGCACCAGTTGACGACCCACGGCCACTGGCAAGGCGAGATCTCCAACCGCCGCAAGAACGGCGAGGTGTATCCGAGTTGGTTGACCATCAGTGCTGTGCGTAACCGCGAGCAATTGGTCACGCATTTCGTTGCCGTGTTCGCCGACATCTCCAGCCTCAAACTGGCCCAGGCACGCCTGGACTATCAGGCCCACCACGACCCATTGACCGGCCTGCCCAACCGCACCCTGTTTGAAAACCGGCTGCAGGCTGCCCTCAACGGCCAGCAGGAAAGTGGCAAACAGGGCGCGGTGCTGTTTCTCGACCTCGACCGCTTCAAACACATCAACGACAGCCTCGGCCACCCGGTCGGCGACCTGCTGCTCAAAGACATCGCGGTACGCCTCAAGGAGCAGTTGCGGGACGTGGACACCGTTGCTCGCCTGGGCGGCGACGAATTCATTATCCTGCTGCCCGGCTTGCAACAGGCCAGCGACGCCCAGCACTTGGCGAACAAACTGCTCGACTGCTTTACCCCGCCCTTCCAGGCCGGCGAGCATGAGTTCTTTATCAGCGCCAGTATCGGCACCAGCCTGTATCCACAGGACGGCACCGACGTGGCCACCCTGGTCAAAAATGCCGACGCCGCGATGTATCGCTCCAAAGCCAAGGGGCGCAACCGGGTCGAGCGCTACACCCGCGACCTGACCGCCCAAGCCAATGAACGCGTAGCGCTGGAGCACGAACTGCGCCGCGCCATCGAACGTGAAGAGTTGAGCCTGTATTACCAACCCAAACGCAGCCTGGTCACCCAACAACTGATCGGCGCAGAGGCCTTGATCCGCTGGCATCACCCGACTCTGGGCGAGGTCCCGCCCGAGCACTTTATTGCCCTGGCCGAAGAGAACGGCACGATCCTGCAAATCGGCGACTGGGTACTGGAACAGGCCTGCCGACAGCTGCACGCCTGGCAAACGGCTTTCGAGGACTTCGGCCCCCTGTCGGTCAACCTCGCAGGCGCGCAACTGCGTCACCCCAACCTGCTGTCACGTATCGAACAACTGCTGCGCGATTACCGCCTCGAACCCGGCTGCCTGCAACTGGAAATCACCGAAAACTTCATCATGAGCCAAGCCGAAGAAGCACTGGCGGTGTTGCACCAACTCAAGCGCCTGGGCGTCCAATTGGCGATCGATGATTTCGGCACCGGTTATTCATCCCTCAGCTACCTCAAACGCCTGCCTCTGGACTTCCTCAAGATCGACCAATCCTTCGTCCGCGGCTTGCCCGACGACCCTCACGATGCAGCCATCGTGCGCGCCATCATCGCCCTCGGCCACAGCATGCAATTCACCATCATCGCCGAAGGCGTGGAGACTCCGGCGCAACAAGCATTCCTCGCAAGCGAGGGGTGTGAACAGATGCAAGGCTACATCGTCAGCCTGCCCCTCCCGCCGGAGCTTTTTGCCGCCAGCTTCCTTCGTACATGGCACAAGGATTTTTCGGATGGCACAGTGAACAAACCATCGCTATAATCCGCGACCTACTGAGGGCCTATAGCTCAGTTGGTTAGAGCAGGGGACTCATAATCCTTTGGTCCACGGTTCAAGTCCGTGTGGGCCCACCATACAAATCAAAGGCTTACGCTTAACGGCGTAGGCCTTTTTTGTTTTTTGACGAAAATTCCTAACGAATTGCTCAACGAATGCAGCCTGTGCTTCCACGCCACCAATTTGACGTGCGTTAAGCAGTGGCCTTTTGATTTCATCCGAGCGTATGCTGTGAAAAATCACGCCACCAGGGATCGATATGAGAACGGCACTGGCAGTACTGGCGACGAGCCTGGCGCTTGCGCCACCTCCCCTCAAAGCAACACAAACGAATAAGCACCGATTGTCATCAAGGAAATTCATTATGGATTTTTTCGCTACCCTTTTTCTTCTTGCTCTAGGCATAGCAGTTTATTTTCTGCCGCTATTCATAGCCTGCTTTAGAAAACACCCTTCAGCCCTAGCAATATCCGCCTTGAATTTTCTTGCTGGTTGGACATTTATAGGATGGCTCGTCGCATTCATTTGGGCTCTTACCAATACCCCGGCGCTATCCGCTTTACAATCCGGCAGAACTCATGATCTGTATAAATTAGCCGAACTAAGGGAAAAGGGCGCATTAACTGAAGACGAGTTCCAAAGAGAAAAATCTAAATTACTTAGCTAGATCTTTCAGAGCTAGCCCACCTGACATATTGAATGGTTTAAGCCCACATCACACCAGGATATGGCGAAGCATCTTTGTTTGGCACCGGCTTAGTTGCCTGCGCAATCCCTTTCACCAATGCGTTGTAGCGACTCTTAGAGTTGCCCTTGCAATGCTCCATATGTGACGTAAGCCAGCCTCCGTGTTTGGCAAGCCACCTACGCGGAGGCATTGATTCAGCAGCTTCAATTGCCCATAACAGAAGCTGTTCGTCGCTGGGTTGATCGTCTTCTTCAAAATCAGGAACCATATTGTGCGCACTCCTGGTATTGCCCGAGCGGATTAGGCTCGGGCGGTCGTAATCAGCCAACGATGTATGCCGCGCTTTCAAGTCCGTGAGATGCCATGTGGTGCGTAGTTCTCCAGGCGTCATCGAATGCGAGCGAGTCAAACGTATGGCCGACAAAAATGCTGGCGACCTCATGCGGCAATGACAAGCCACCTAATTCTTTTAGGCGGCGAACATCGACTTCTGCGACCTCGATACCTTGCTGGTTGAAACGTTCAAGCTGGCCGGTGAGCTTGTCTGCGGCTGCTTTGATCTTGCTGTAGTCCGCCGCAAGCGCTTGATACTTGCCAATCACTTGGTCACGCAGCGCAGCAGCACGGCTAATGCGATCTTGCTCGGCTTCGTTGACGAGCTGATCGTTCAGGGTTTCCAGACGCAGCGACAAGCGCTTAACAAGTCTGGCGGTTACGTCGATGCGATCCTCAATTTCGGAAACGTCCGCGCCACTACGAGCGCCCTTTTCCCACTCGATACCGAGCGAGTCAGACAGTGCTTCGGCTTCGGTCAGTTGCTGTTTATGGCTGGCAATCAGTTCTATGGTGGTCGTCATATCAGATGCTCCGCAATAGGTTCAGAAGGTCGCGCAAGGCGCTTGGCTGGGTCTTGGCACCCAAAGGACGCCCTGAGCCATTGAGCGCCGGATGTCCATGTTGAAAACGGCCCTTGCCGTCGCGGATTGGTTGCGCAGTGCCAACCTCGAAAACTTGCTTAGCCATGAGTGATGTCCTGGTCGGCAGTGTTCAAGCTATAGCCTGTGAACTCGTCGTCTTTTGGCTTCGCGTTCACTTTGAGAGTGTTCGTGAGGATCGTCGCCAATGAGTTTTGAATCTGTTTGTTAGTCGTCTGCACTGCTTTTAGTTCATCGGTGAATTTCTGAATAGCATCTATCATCAGCTTCAAAAGTTCGTCATTCATATCGGCACTCCATTTAAGTTAATTGGGTTTACCAGTTAATTATACGCGATATACGATATAGCCTAAGGCGGCACAAAGTTTCAGAAACTGTCAAATAGATAGCAAGCTAAGTATCAGGCGAAGTATTGGTTAGGATTTATTGCTTAGCCTTCAGGCTTAACGTTATATCGACGCAATCACCAACTAAAGAAATTTAGGCTTCCCAGATGCTTTGTAGCGGTTTATCAGACGTTTCCGTACGTTGTGACGCGTTTCCTTGTCATGGCAGCCGTTTTGGTGATATGACCGTTCAGCCATTAACAAAGGGAGTGTTTTCAATGGTTGAGAATTTCGACGAAGCAAATTTCGATAGATGGGTTCTGGCTTTTGCAGGAGGCCGTAAATCTGCTCAGGATCTTGAGGATTACGCTGACAGCCTGAAAAAAGATCAGGTCGAGCGGGAGGCTGCGCAACTGTTCTTTTTGGCTTTGGATCACGGGATGCACGGCTATAACGCGCCGCTCCAGGTCAAGGAGCGTGCGAGTAAAGCCATAACAATAATCCGGGAGCGGTTCTATCAGGCGTAATGCCTTTGACCGCTAATTCATAGAGAAGCCCGCCAGGGACGGCAGGCTATCTGGAATAGCGTTATTGCTTGGCAGCCGCTGCCTGAAAAACCGCATAGCCCACCAGACCAATAAAAAAGCCAGATGCGCCTGCTAATCCAGCGCCAATGTTCCCGCCGAAGATGTAGCCAAAGTATGCGAAGAACGCAGCAAAAACCGGAATCATAAGAGCAATAACGTCTTTCGCCATCAGGATTAGAGTGTTCATGGTTTCTCCTATGTGAACGCAGCACGATAGCAAATCGCCACCAGCATGGGTATGAGTAAATCGATTAGACCTTGGTCATGTGTGCCGGGTGTGCCGGGTTTTTCGACATTCATTATCTTTCTGAAAAAATAATGTATTGAGATTTCACTATTTATATTTTTAGAGAGGTTGGGGTATCTCAGATAACACGGCACAAGCGGCACACATTGCACAAAAGAAAGGGGCCGCGATGGCCCCTTCTTGTTATTGCTGTTGCATGCTCCAACCTGGACGAATCTCCAAGCCACTTACATACTTCCCATGTCGATCACGCGTACGCCCGAAGCCTAGCCGCTCCAGCCTATCTACAAAAGATTTCTGCTTAACCTTCTGACCAATACCCTGATCAGACGCCCAACTCGTGAACGTGTCATACAGCTTTTGAGAACCGACTTTACCTAATGCGCTTCGCTCACACACATCATCAACGAACTGAGCCACCTGATCAGCTTCTAAGCGCCATTCCTCTTTAGCTTGGCGACTGCTCTCAGGATCAGTAAAGCCATGCTCTAGCGCATTGCTATACGCAGCCAACGACAGATTGAGAATGCCGGGGAGCTCAGCAAGCAGCTTCTCTTTAAGCATCGGGTCCGTCTGGCCCAAGCTGGCGTCAAACTTCCTGTTAAAGCGAATGACCAGCGCACGCCGAAACAAGGCATCAGAAAAGTCCCGCGTGTGCGGCATGTGGTTCGTCCCAAACCAGCAAGTGGCGTATGGGCGCATCACAAACGGGTCTTGGAACTTATGCTCAACCGTCGCAGGCTCGCCCGACACAATGCCCTTCAATGCCGCATCAGCGATTACCTCACCCTCCCGGATTTCGGTAACGATGTTGGCTAGCTTCATATGCAGATGCGCACGAGAAAAAGCACGGTCGAATTGCGAAGGCTGCACACCGGACACATTCTCAGACCCTAGCAGCGCCTCCAGCACCGACAGCAGAACAGATTTACCGTTGCTGCCACCACCGATGAGCATAATGAATCGCTCATGCCTGCAATGCGTCATCAGCGTATATCCGAGCATTTCCAACAGCGCCCGCGCCTTCTCCTTGCCATCGCTATCAGGCTCGAAAATCTCACCTAGAAACTGAGAGAAGCGAGGTGCAGAGGCTTCAGACTGGTACTCAATAGGAACTTGAGTGGTTCGGAACTCCAGCTTGTCATGAGGCTCAAGCTCCCATTCACCAGTCAGATCATGCCGCACCAGAGCCCCGGATAAGCAGTTCACAGACTCAGGATCGCCCAAATTGAAGTCATGATCCCTGCTGTAAATCGCGGTTTTGAAAACATCTGCAACGTTATTGACCACGTTCGCTGTAATGGCCGTGTGTGGCGCAAGCGCTGTTTGAACCAACTGCTTAACCGCTCGATCCTCAGCAACTCTCCAGACACCGCGACTCAACCACTCGTAAACCAGTGGCCCGGACGCCAGGATATTGTCAGCACCGATACAAGCCAAAACGCGCTGAGCAAGCTCAAGATGATCCTCATGATCATCATCATTCGCAGCCGGGGCCATCTCGCGCAAAGTACCCAAGCCGATACCTGTTTGTTGCTTGATCGCTTTGAGCAGCCGGTCACGCTCGATAGGGCTCCGGGACAAAGCCTCCGCTACTAGGCTTTCAATATCGGACGATTCGCTCTCATCACTCAGTAATTTCACATCCGCACTGATTTCTGAGTATGGCCGCGCCGGAACAGGTGCATACCCTTTGCGTCGAGCCCCCTCAATCATTCCAGCCAGTTCCACACCCATTAGCGCCGAGGCACGCTCTGCACCTCGTTGCTTTGCCACTTCAGGAGCTACGGCGGAAAAAACCAAATGGATCAACTGATCGTCGGCACCCTTTGCAACCAATCGGCCAACAATACGCAAAGCGTTTTCGTGAACACTCTCACCCTGCAACAACTCCGCCAACAGTTCCGTGTGATCACTGCTGCCACGCTCCACAGGATCGTTAGCGGCGCTTCGGTGTGGCTCCTTAAGCGTGCCCAGCCATTCCGAGAACTCGGCCCATGTGTAACGCTGACCGCCTTCGTGAACAATGCACGACCTTACAGGCTCCGCCTTTGTGTGGTTGAACCCAGGCAGACGCATCACACGCGGCAAATCGTGAATGCTCTTGTCACTGTCTACCAACGCAATCAGCTTTCGCTGGGCAGCTTCAAACTCATTCAGTGGCACGCCATCAACGCACCAATAGGCGTGATGCTTACCGGGTGACGACTCAACAATGATCGACGGGGCAAATGGGACAGCCGCCAACCTATCGAGGTGGTTGTCGATGATGTCGAAGTCCACATACAAGGCTCGGACGCGGATAATGCTAGCGGCGTCATGCCCTCCCGCATTCACAACAGCGTATGCGCCCCACCCAGCAATATTTTTCGCCTGCAAGTCATACAAAGAGTTTGCCTTGTGTGCCCCTTGCATCGGATGGATTGCTCGATAGTGCCAGTCTTGTGGCTGCGAATCAGGGTCTAATAACGCCAGGAATCGCAAAGCCTCATCAACATCTGGCAAAGGCTTCTGAGTAGGGACGGTCATTGCACACCC
Source organism: Pseudomonas sp. PA-4-8C (assembly GCF_021606625.1). Classification (NCBI taxonomy): domain Bacteria; kingdom Pseudomonadati; phylum Pseudomonadota; class Gammaproteobacteria; order Pseudomonadales; family Pseudomonadaceae; genus Pseudomonas; species Pseudomonas sp. PA-4-8C. The sequence continues at coordinate 2,345 of NZ_WKCD01000011.1, read as the reverse complement.
CCACGGTAGCTGGCGATGATTTGGACACGTTCCGCCTCAATCAGACCCGCAAGCGCTTTGCCTGAATTGAATGCCGCCAGGTAGCGGCGATTGACTTCAACCACATCAAGCGGCGCGGATTTAAGAGAATCAAAGGCGTGTACGAATACGCTAATCGCGAGCGCATCGTCGTTATCGTTGGCGCTGATCAAAGAGGCGTTTCCGATCATTTGATATAGACCTGCGAGGGCTTTCACTTGCGTGACTTGTTGGGCATTCATACCGCGCCCTCGTCTTCGGCCAATTTAATCAATGCGTAGGTCGCTATACGCGGATGCAAACGCCCTTCACTATCGGGCAAAGTCGAAAGAGTCCGATGGATTTCATGACCCAATTCTTTCAGCTCCTTGACACGAGCGGCTGGCATTAACACGTTGTAGGCGTCGCGTAGCTCAAACGTGGAGCGCGAATGATCCATAAGCAGGGTCAGTACACGCTGGCGCTGAGCTTCGGCGCTAACATCAACCAAAGCGGTAGCTTTTTCAGGGGCAGCAGAGCTCGGCCCCGCGATCTTGCGGAGTTGGAAGTTACCCATCATTAAGCCTCCTGATCGCGCAGGAATGCCTCGACTTCGTCGAGACGATACCTAACGGCGCGCCCCAGCTTCAGAGGCTCGGGAAAGCCCTCAAGTTGAGCTAGTCGCCAAAGGGTGGTGCGGCTGATATCAAAATGCATGCACACGGCACGGGAGGCGCAATAAACCGGAGCGACAGTGTTAATATTTTCCTGCATGGTTACGACCTGACATTGGTCGCCTGCTCGTAAAAAGCGTTTGACTTGGGTGCGGTTCCTACCTAACCTTCGTCTTGCTAATAGCTTTTACGTTTCGGCGGTATTTGGTTAAAGGGTTTATCCAGATATTGCATACAAGAACCTGCGCCTTGAATCGCAGGTTTTCGTGTTTCTGGAACATGCTCATTGTAACACCACCAAATTAGGCTTTTTCTGACTAGTCAGTCACTCAATGACTTGACGGTCACTGAATCTGTGTAAAGCATTGATTCATATAGAAAAACCTAAACGCCACTCCTTGGAAGTGTTCCGCTTGCGACATTTTCCATGTCGCTTTTAGACAAGTCAGAAAAGGCAGAGCTCTAGAGCCACCTAGCGATTTACCTCCTGTTGGTGAACGCCAGAACCTCCGCACGTTGCGGGTTCCCCGCGAGCTCATCTAGATAACGCGCCCACTTATCCAAATCCCCGCGCTTTTCCGGTAGATAGTTCCATCGATCATAGTGCTTTGCTTGCACCCCCGAACGACCATGCGACAGTAACCACGCCCGGCGTTCCTGATTCACCCCCAGCGCGGCTAGGTGCGTTTCAATGGTTGCGCGCAACGTACGCCAAGTGAAACGGCGGGTTTCCCCTTTTGTCGAAAGCTGATCACCAAGCGCTGAGAAAATATCTAGCGCGGTGCCGGGTGTAATGCTGACTTTTCCACGCAGAGAGAACGGCCCAGGTGCCTTGCCTGCATCCCTAAGCGCTAACAGTGGCGATAGGATCTCACGCAATCGCTGAGTAATCGGCAACAGATGCTCACGCGGCGGACTCCCTTTGCCGCCCTTGAGGTCGATCAACCGCATCACCTCCCCATGCTCGCCATCGTCATAGATGTCGGCCCAAGCGACACGACAAAGCATCTCTACCCGTTGCCCAGCTAGATAAAGCATTGCCTTTGCGATTGCACGGCGGCGCTCAGGCAAATCCTCAACGGCTAGGACAACCGCCTTCAGTTCTTCCTTAGTCAGCGCCCAGGTATTCGCCTGATTAGCACCTTCTATAGTCGGAACGTCACGCGCAGGGTTTGATTTCAGACCGTATTGAACAGCGTCACCAGCGCGGAGCGGGTTTAGGTCGCTCGCAAGCCCGAACGAAAATGCCGCCTGGAGGTAGGAGCGCAATTTATCAGCCTGCCGTTTCTTACCATTGGTTGCTGAAGCCTTGGTCAAGCGAACGCCACGCCCTTTGCTGGCGACTGCGCGAGTCAGACAACGACGCAGGATGTTCGCAATATCGCTGGGCTCGACTTCCTTTGCCTTGCATTGCGACAGTTCAGGGAATGGATCGAGAACATCTAGCTTAAGCGCACCACGCACAGCCTTGGCACTGGACTTGCCCCTGCGCTCCATATCGTCAACATAGGCACTCAGCATTTGAGCCAATGTTCCCTGCCTTGCCTCAACATCCGCTGCACGTTGGGTTAAGCGCTGGCGCTCATCCTCTGCGACCAGATAAGCGTCAATACTCGGGAAGGCGCGGATCTCCAAGGATTTAGCTGCGGCATACGCCCGCCACTCAACCAACGT
>NZ_WKCD01000109.1:0-16214 GCF_021606625.1 Pseudomonas sp. PA-4-8C | reverse complement strand
GCGCTGGCTCATGCCACGCAGCAGACTGACCTGGATATCGGAGCGTTCTTCAACGCTGAGTTCGTGATAAGACATGGCAACACCCTACCGGAAAGGTCAGGTGTTGCACTCAGTTTTTGCCGCCGCCTTGTCATTACTTCTTTTGAAAAGTCCATACAAAGTTACGTTTTCGCCGACTTCTAACTCTTCGTAAAGCTTATTCGATACTTGCAAATTCGGGATAACTGCACCATCAATGCTGACTTTAGCTTTATGTCCGCCGTTCATTCGATCAACAGATCGAACGTAGTCAACTTTTCCTGAAACTTTCACGCAATCGAACTTCATCACTCACTATCCCTGCCATCGCTCAAAAAAGTGGATCTGGTTCTTGCCAAGACGTCGCTCAGTGACTATTGCAGGCGGGCTCACGCTGGCCATAAACGCCGGACTTGATGAGCGCGTCTCCCATCGAGACGTCCCTGGCCGTGTCTTAGGTGCTGCTCTGATGACCAATCCATCACCAATCCAGACGTCGCCGCTATGATCAAACGACTGCTTGGCAAACCATATGTCACGATAATATCACTATGATCTGTTTATCGAAACACGCTTGCCGTGGCTCTATCCTCAGTTTTGAGGATCCGACTCATGCATCTGAAAGAAGCGCTGGCAGGAGCATTGCGTGGAGCTCGTGCTCATCAGGGGTTGAGTTACGAAGAGTTGGCGGGGGCAACGCACAGAACGTACGTGGGGAAGCTTGAGCAGGCCCGAGCGAACGCGACGTTGGAGAAACTGGACGAGATCGCTGACTATCTAGGCCTCGACCTTTTGACTATGGTTACTCTCGCCATTGCGGCTCAGGGTGACGAGCTCCCTTCGCAAGCCCTGCAACGTACTGCCTTGCGAATCAGGGAATTCGAGATGTCCGGAGGGTGGCAGTTGGTAGAGGAGCAATTCAGTGATGGAAAGCTCATCAAGCGCTCCCAGGGAAAGCCTAAGCAGCCGCTTTATGCAGATTACGTTCGAGCCCTGAAAGCGCAAGGTTTCGACAGGAAAACAATCGCTGAAAAGCTTGGCATTGCCAGAAGCACAGTCCAAAAATATTGGAATACATAAACCTCCAGGTTATCGCGACCCCTCTTTTTCTACGTGATGTGTTTCGTGCTCATGGCTGCGGTGTATCCTTGGGCAAGGGTAGGCACTTGTGGTGTTGCCCATAACGTAGAGAGCAGGTTCGGATGGCTGAAATAGTGGGGATATTTGGTCGGTGAAGCACGTCAGGCTGATCCGCCATGGAGAAAGCGCGGCCAACGCAGGCCAACCCAGCCTTGATCACGCGAGCATCCCTCTTACCCCAAAGGGGGTCGAGCAAGCGCGCCAAGTGGCAGGGTCATTCGCTCAAGCCCCAGATCTGATCGTTGCCTCGCCGTTCTCCCGAGCGCAAGCAACTGCAATGCAGACAGTGGCTGCTTTCCCTTCAGTGCCGTTTGAAATATGGCCCATTCACGAGTTCACCTACCTTGAACCTGCACGGTGTATCAACACGACCGTTGCCCAGAGACGAGCTTGGGTGGAGGGATACTGGGCCAAGTCAGACCCAGCGTTCACGGATGGTGAAGGCGCCGAGTCATTCTTGGACTTTATATCTAGAGGTCAGTCTTTCTTAGATAGACTTGCAGAGCATCCTGCCCAGGACATCGCCGTGTTTTCACATGGGCAACTCATCAATGCGGTGGCTTGGCTGATTGAGTGCAGGCCACAGAAGATTGACGGTCAAGCTATGGCCGTATGGCGAGAGTACGAGATCACTCACCACGTGCCTAACTGCTCTGGTTACAAGCTTACCAAGCACCCAGACGATGCCGGCTGGAGAGTAAGTCCTGAGGAGTTGCGAGTTGGCGTAACTCAACGCGTACCAGGCAGATCCTACCAAGCGTTTCGCGTTCCCGAGCGCGTGCTGATTGAGGAGCGGGCCCAGGCCCTATCGGCTGCAGGCTACCCGCTGCCAGACGATGATCCGGCTATGTACGCTGAGCAAAGGCTACTCGAGGCAAAAGAGGCTGCAGGTTTATTACCCTCGCACTCTCCTGGCAGAAAACTGTAGCGGGAGTGCGAAGAGGGCAGGACTTTAGCGAGAGGTGTCACCTGGCTGGATACACCTCCTCCACGTTCAACGACGAAAAATGCGATTTATCAAGATCAACGCTGCAGCACCAATCGCGAGGGCGGCGACTGGTTTTTCTTTAACGAACGTGGATACGCTATTCAGTGTATCGCCATAGGTTTTAGTCAGCTGACCAGCCGCTTGATGTCCCGCACCTTCAGCTTCCATCTTCGAATCACCAATTAGTTTCCCGACCGTGCTCTGCGCCTTGCCGGCCAGCTTTTCTGCTACACCTTCAACTTGTTCGCTCTTCATGATTCATCAAACCTTTGCGTGAGAGTGGGGAGCTCCGAACCGCGCTAATCGGGCGGCTATCAGCACGACATTAGGGACATGCGCATGATGATTAGTTCAATGGTGATGAGCTGTAGGCCAGTTTGGAAAAGCGCCTACACGTTTAAGCCTATTGCTATGCTGTTGCTCCCAACATGGAGGTGAGCCAAATGCAGGGTGAGTATTCCCTATCAGATGTACTGGAAAGGATGTACCAAAACCAGCTGGCCCTTGAGGCTGCGCTCATGGAGCTGACCCTCCAGGTGGAAGCCCAGGGACATGCGGAAGTCGGCGACAACGTCCGTGGTGCGCTTTACACAATTGGTGAGAACGCTGGTCATATCAAACAGGGGCTGGCCCGGCTCAAAACACTCCCATGAACCAGCCGCTTTTCGATTTTGATCTCAAACGCGTTTCCCGCACGCACTACATCACTGGCAAAGCTGCGATCAATTTTCCAGATCCAGGTAGTACAACGGGAGGATGGCATTTCCTGTCTTACTTCGACCGAAAATCCGGCGTGGCCAAGGTGTCCTTGGCAGGTATTCATTATCCAGATACGACCGATTTCTTTGGAGACGCTGGACTCATCGACGTAACCGACGAGCTTGCGATGAGAGGCTGGTCAGAAGACGGCAAAAGGCTGTTCATGGCGGATCACTACCGTGCCGCAGCAGACATGATTATTAAGTGGGCGGTAGGTGACGCCAAACGCTGCAACGTCGAAATCGCTGATTGGTTCCCTTCAACATGCGAAAGGCAGGGATTGTTGGTGATGTTGGATTTAGGGAAACCGGTGCTTTTACGTAGAGGAAGGTTGCAAAAAATGGAAGCTTGGCTTCGCTCGCAATGACCACCGCAAGTCTGCGTGTCTGTTCCTTCTTCCGAATGCCCTCTGAACAACTGCTTTTGTTGAGCACCGCTTCCCAAGCCTTGCAGCAAGGAGTAGCGTAGCGATTACTACATATCGAGTAGATATTCCTACATGAAAAATTGGCTCGCATTGATCCTTGGCTTACCCACCGCCAACGCCACCGAGCGCATGCGAGCCTGGCGTGCCTTGAAAGCTTCAGGTGCCGCTGTACTCCGTGACGGTGTTTACCTGCTCCCTGATACCAGCGCTTGCCGCGAAGCTCTGACTTCTGTCGAACGAGACATATTGGCCATCAATGGCACCGCCTACCTCCTGCCTGTAGTTGATCCCAACGGTGAGCGCTTTATCGAGTTTTTCGACCGCAAGGATGACTACACCAAACTTGGTGGAGAGATCGAAGGCTGCCGTGAGCAGTTGAATGCTGAAAATGCGCTGGCGACGACCAAACAAATCCGCAAGCTGCGCAAAGCCTACGATCAGATAGCGAGCATCGATTACTTCCCAGGTGAACCAAAGCACCAGATTGATGCGGCTCTACAGGAGTTAGAGACGGCAGTCAGTAGAGCCCTGTCGCCGGATGAGCCGCACAGCAGTAATCAACCGATATCGGTACTCAATCTCAGCGATTATCAGGGCCGTATCTGGGCAACGCGTAAACGTCCCTGGGTCGACCGGCTCGCCTGTGCCTGGTTGATCCGCCGCTTCATCGACCCGCAAGCTCAGATCGTCTGGCTGAACACTCCACAGGACTGCCCAGTCAACGCCTTGGGGTTTGATTTTGATGACGCAACCTTCAGCCATGTTGGTAACCGCGTCACCTTTGAAACCCTACAGGCCAGTTTTCAAATCCAGATACAAGGTCTAGGTCGCATTGCTGCCCTTGTGCATTACCTCGATGTTGGCGGTATTCAGCCGGTGGAGGCTGCCGGGATTGAGCGGGTGCTTGCTGGGCTGCGAGAGACCATTTCCGACGACGACCAACTTCTGGCTGCCGCGAGCGCCATCTTCGACGGCCTGCTCGCCGGGTTTGTGAAAGAGGAGCAACCCAATGAGTAAAGTTATGGCACCAGAGGTTGAAGCGAATCCGTTGAGGCCTGAACAGATTAGTCTGCGTGAGGCGTTCTGGTTCTGGTTGAAGCTCGGTTTCATTAGCTTCGGCGGGCCTGCGGGCCAGATCTCGATCATGCATCAGGAGTTGGTGGAGCGGCGACGCTGGATTTCAGAACGCAGATTTCTACATGCCCTCAATTACTGCATGTTGTTGCCAGGGCCCGAGGCTCAGCAATTGGCGACTTACATTGGTTGGCTGATGCATCGAACGTGGGGAGGCGTGATCGCCGGCGCGCTGTTTGTACTGCCCTCACTATTCATCCTGATCGCGCTGTCGTGGATGTACATCGCGTTCGGCGAAGTACCCGTGGTAGCCGGACTTTTCTACGGCATCAAGCCCGCCGTGACGGCCATCGTGGTGCAGGCGGCGCATAGAATCGGCTCTCGGGCACTGAAGAATAATTGGCTGTGGGCGATAGCAGCGGCTTCATTTGCCGCCATCTTTGCATTCAATGTTCCGTTCCCGCTGATCGTCTTAGGGGCAGCGTTGATTGGCTATTTCGGGGGGCGAATGGCACCCGAAAAATTCAGAGCCGGTGGCCATAGCGCCGCCAAAAAATCCTTCGGCCCGGCCTTAATCGATGACGACACGCCGTCCCCCGAACATGCTCGGTTCAGCTGGTTGAAATTGGCCTCACTCGCACTGATTAGTGCCGTGCTATGGGCTTTGCCGATGGGTGTTTTGACCGCGCTCTTTGGGTGGGAAGGAACCCTGACCCAGATGAGCTGGTTCTTTACCAAAGCTGCATTGCTGACCTTCGGCGGGGCTTATGCCGTACTGCCGTATGTCTATCAAGGCGCAGTCGGTCACTATGGCTGGCTAACCCCGACACAGATGATCGACGGCCTTGCGCTGGGGGAAACCACGCCAGGGCCGCTGATCATGGTGGTGGCTTTCGTCGGCTTCGTCGGGGCCTATGTCTCGCAAGTGTTCGGGGCTGATCAGGTGTTTCTGGCCGGAGCTGTCGCAGCTGCCCTGGTGACCTGGTTCACCTTCTTACCTTCGTTCCTGTTCATCCTTGCGGGTGGCCCTCTGGTTGAGTCGACCCACAACGAACTCAAGTTCACTGCACCGCTTACCGCCATCACCGCCGCCGTAGTTGGGGTGATCCTCAATCTGGCGTGCTTCTTCGGGTATCACGTGCTTTGGCCGAAAGGCTTCAGCGGTAACCTCGACTGGCCCTCTGCATTGATCGCCATCGCAGCCGCAATAGCATTGTTCCGCTTCAAGCGCGGCGTCATTCAGGTACTGATGGCCTGTGCGCTCGCTGGTCTGGCAGTACATCTGTTGCGCTAGCGATCACGAGCGGATTAAACAGCGTCCGTCAGACACCCAGAGATCTGAAGTGACCAGCTCACACCAAAGCCCAGCCTGACGCTGGGCTTTGGCCATTTAATGGCAGTGGTAGTCGTTGGTTTTATGGTTGCGATGGCAACCTTTTGAATCAGTACCGCCGCTGTGTGCGAAGGCAGCAACGGACGTAATCGAAAGTAAAGCGGCGATCAAAATGGCGGACAGTTTCATCAGGGCTTGCTCCTTGCTCATATTTTATATCCGTGAGAGGTCTCACGCCCGGCAGCGTATGGCTAAGTGCCTTCACTGAGCAAGCTACTTCTCCGGAGACTCGATCAAAGGTCGAATGCTTATTTCTTGAGCTACTTCTGGCTCTGGTTTAGGATGAATTCATATCCCCCTAGGGGGGATATGAATTCATCTGAAAACGAGAAACTCGTAGTTCTTTTATCTTCGGGAAATCTCAGTAACCAGATAGTCGTACGCGCTTCCTTTTGAGATTTCTCATGCTGAAAATCCTAGCCAACCGAACCTATCGCCATCTTTTCCTGGCTCAGGTGATTGCACTCTTAGGGACTGGCCTTGCCACCGTCGCGCTCGGTTTACTGGCGTTCGATCTAGCAGGCGCCCAAGCAGGTGCCGTTCTCGGCACGGCGTTGGCTATAAAAATGACGGCCTATATTGGCGTAGCGCCCATTGCAGCGGCTTTTGCAGAGCGCCTGCCTCGCAGAGCCATGCTGGTCTCGCTGGATCTGGTGCGGGCGCTGGTCGCGCTTGCTCTCCCGTTTGTGACCGAGGTTTGGCAAATCTACGTGCTGATTTTCGTCCTTCAGTCCGCATCGGCAGCGTTCACTCCAACGTTCCAAGCGACCATTCCAGACATCCTGCCGGATGAAGACGACTACACCCGTGCCTTGTCGCTATCGCGTCTGGCTTACGATCTCGAAAGTGTCGCGAGCCCGATGCTCGCTGCCGCGCTCCTGACGGTGATCAGCTTCCACAGCCTTTTCGCCGGCACGGTCATCGGCTTCCTCGCTTCTGCCGCCCTAGTCGCCACGGTGTTGTTGCCAAAGGCGAAGCAAGTACCACGACGCAGCATCTATGAACGAACTACTCGTGGCATGCGCATATTCCTAGCGACGCCCCGCCTGCGAGGGCTGCTGGCTCTCAACCTGACGGTAGCGGCTGCCAGTGCCATGGTCATCGTCAATACCGTGGTGATGGTTCAGTCGCGCTTCGCTCTGCCTCAAAGCTCAACGGCATTGGCGCTGGCTGCGTTTGGTGGTGGTTCCATGATCTCGGCCCTGGTCTTGCCTCGCCTGCTGAAAAACATCAAAGACCGAACGGCCATGTTGTTTGGCGGAGGAATACTGGTCGCAGGCTTGGCCGTCGGTATCAACCTGACCATCTACAACTTCCTGCTGCCGCTGTGGATGGTGCTCGGGGTGGGCTATTCGCTGGCCCAGACTCCAAGCGGTCGCCTGTTGCGTCGCTCGGCACATGCCGAAGATCGCCCGGCGTTGTTTGCCGCCCAATTTGCGCTGTCCCATGCTTGCTGGTTGATTACTTATCCACTGGCGGGATGGCTGGGAGCCAACATCAGCCTCACGGCGTCGTTTGTTGGCCTCGCCGCTGTGGCAGGCAGTGCACTACTGGTCAGCATCGTAATCTGGCGCCCAGTTCATGACCAGAAGTCGATCAAACACACCCATGAGAATCTGCCGGGCGATCACGCGCACATCGACGGCCAGGAAGGTGTGGATCACGAACATCCATACGTGATCGATGATCAGCATCGCCGATGGCCCAACAGATGATCGTGAGTTCCTAAGACTTGCTAAAGCTGGTGACCGGTATTCAGACAAGCAACCGTAGCGCTTGCAAAGCGGCAAGGTGGCCCGGATAGAACCAGTATCCCCATTGCCGTACCGGCCAGACCTTGAAAGTGAAGCTCTGACGCAGTAGCCAGAGTCCGATCAGCGGCGCCGCGAACGCGGTGCTCAAAGCCACCAATGAATAGACTTCCAAGTCCAGCGCTTTGATTACGATGCTACTTCGCGTATTGCTCATCAAGCATAGAACCGCAGGCAGCAGCCAAAGAACACCGGGGCCTTTGATTGCTATTAAGACAGCCGCTGGTACAAGTGCACCGTAGAAGCCGTACATAAGTGGATCATCCAGCACGTAGGCAATCGCGGCGGCCAATAACGCCATAGCGCTGCTCAACAGAGTGCGATGTTGCCATCCCCAGGCAATCACCAGCCCCAATGCCAGCGTCACCAACACGTTGAATGATCCCGAGGTGCTGATGTAGCGATAAGGCACTTCTGAAATGGCGGCGAATAACAGCATCAAGGCAAGATAACGACCGTTCGCAGCAGTCAGCAATTCACCCTGTTTGGAGCGCGCCACGTTGGCTGCAATAGCGACACAGAACAACGGAAAGGAAACTCTCCCCGGAATGAACAGGTTGCTCAACTCCGGCCACACCAACCGCAAGTGATCGATAACCATGGTCAACATCGCTAGCCACTTGATCAGATCTAGGCTACTGCTTCGGCTCTTGAGTGGGGAAAGCGGGTCAGTAGGCATCGTCATGCCCACCCCAGGGTGACGGCGGTCAGCGCGAGATAACGCACGCCCTTGGCCAAGGTGACAATCAGCAGGAAACTCCAGAGTGGCTCGCGCATGACTCCAGCGACGACTGTCAGCGGGTCGCCAATGATGGGCACCCAGCTCAACAACAGTGACCAGCGCCCGTAGCGCAGATAGGAATGCTGGGCTTTTTCTAACTTGCTCTCGCTCACGGGGAACCAGCGCTTGTGGCGAAATCGCTCAACAGAACGGCCCAGAAGCCAGTTCAGTGCGGAGCCAAGCACATTGCCAACAGTGGCTACCGCCAATAGCGTAGAAACGACGTACCGGTCGGCGAGCAACATCCCGACCAGCACGGCTTCAGACTGCATCGGCAATAACGTCGCGGCACCGAATGCCGCCACGAACAGACCAATGTAGCTCGTAAGTTCAAACACGAAAGACTTGCCTCAAGCGTTCAGGCCGATCCAGCCATGGAAACCCACGTACAGACCAACACCAATGATCAGCACGCTGGACAGGTACGGAGCACGACGAGCCACGGTGCCCAGCCAAGGCCAACGGTTGGAGGCCTGCTTAGCACCAATTGCCGCCGCAGCACCTACAGTGACCAAGGTGAGCGCCAATCCGATGCTGAAACACAGGACAAGCATGCCTCCCAGTGCGACTTCTTTAACCTGAAGACATAGCAACAGAACGGTAATGGCAGCCGGACAAGGAATCAGACCACCAGTCAGGCCGAACATGACGATCTGGCCCGTGGTGACCTCGCGATTGGTGAAGCGCTTGCGTATATCGTTGGCATGCGCACGTTCATGCGCATCCTGGTAGCCATCAATCGACAACTCTAAGCCTTCCAATTCGGAATGAGCATGCCCGTGATCGTGTTCCTGATACTGAAGATCGTAATCATGGGAGTGACCTGCATGCCCAAGACTCAAGCGAGCACTGAACTCATGTGGTTCCGGAATATCGACCGTCGACTCCAGGAAGCCGTCGCGCTCAACGAAAGAGAACGATTGGGTGCTACCGTCCGGACGAGTAGTCATCAGGCGAACATCTGAGGCAGCCCAAGCGTGCCCGGTCAGTGTCTTCAGGCGCCAGTGCGGTGGCATGCCTTCCTCGAAGATCGACAGCTCGATGCGGCCATGGCCGGTATCGATTCGATGGGTCTCATCATCATGACCATGGTCGTGCTCGCCGTGGTGATGATCATCACCTTGCTCAAACTTGAACATCTGCTCACCGCGCCAAGTACGCCAGAGCATCCAAAGCGCAATCACGATGATCAGTACAGAGGAGGCAAGCTGGAAGTACGGCTCAGTGGTTTGCGCGTCCAATCCTTTGCCCAGGTACATGCCGCCGATGGCGACCAACCACACCACTGCGGTATGCGACAACGTCGCGGCCAAACCTAACAAAACTGCCTGTTTGACCGAGCCACGGATGGCCACGATGAAGGCCGCCATCATGGTTTTGGAATGTCCCGGCTCCAGGCCATGTAAGGCGCCGAGCAGAATCGCGCTCGGGAAATACAGCCAGGCGTGAGCCCCGCCTTGTTGCAGCAGTTCAGCAAAATTGGGCATGACAGACCTAGAGGTACTTGGTGATTTGCTTGAAAGCTTCCAGTGGTGCGCGCTCGCCATTGCCTAGCGCCGAAACGGTGTCCTCCAGGCAGTGATCAATGTGATCCTGGATGAGCGTACGTTTGGCCTGGCACACTGCTTTTTCAACCGCATGCAGCTGCTGGGCGATGTCCACGCACTCACGACCCTCTTCGATCATGGTGATGATGCCGCGTAAATGCCCATCTGCCCGTTTGAGACGTTTGATGATTGCCTCATGACTCTGGTGGGTGTGGGGATGGCTGTGTTCGTGTTCGTGCTCACTCATGACTTGAGCCTCAGGCCTCAATGAATTACGCTGGCATCCTATCCCCCCCAGGGGGATGTGGTCAAACGCGTAAAAGCCCTATAAAACGAGTTGAAACCCTAACGCCATGTTCAGCAGAACACTGACAACGACGGTGGTAATCGCACTTGCTCTCGCCATGTTGGTGGCTTGGGCTGGGCATACCTATTCGTTATCTGTGGCGTCGAAACAGCCAGCCTGGGAGATCGCGCAAGATGCCCATCACTCCCACGGCGAAGAGGCTTCATCCAGCTACTCGAGCCTTTCAGATCACTACCATTCGCCATTGACCCCTGATCACCAGCACGAAACACCGCAACTCACAGCAGCGTTGATGCTGGCGACCCCCCTAATGCTATCCATCCGGGTCGATGCGCTTCGAGACTCTGTTCCCCTGCCGCCGATATTTTTGATCGAGCGTCCACCCCGTCCTTCGTTCGCGTCTTGACCTTGGCCGCACTGCGGCCTTCGATCTCTGCAACGTAGGATTGATCTATGCATTCGTATTCGATGAGCGGCGTCGGCGCGTTTACTGCGCCTTTGCACCGCCCCGTATTGCTGTTGTTTTTACTTGTCGCTGTACTTTTCCTGGGAATGCCCGAGGCGATGGCTCACGCCGTCGCGGAAGGTGACAAGGGCTTCATCCAGGAAAGCTCCGGCGTCATGTTGCTGCCTTTCATCTACATGGGCGCCAAGCACATGATGACGGGCTACGACCACCTCCTGTTTCTGTTCGGGGTGATCTTCTTCCTCTATCGCCTCAAAGACGTGGGGCTCTACGTCACGCTATTCGCTGTAGGCCACTCGGTCACGCTGCTACTTGGTGTGCTCACCGAGATTAGCATTAGCTCGTACATCATCGACGCCATCATAGGTTTTTCAGTGGTGTACAAGGCGCTCGACAACCTGGGTGCATTCCAGCGCTGGTTCGGTTTCCAACCCAACACCAAAGTGGCCACGCTGATATTCGGCCTGCTCCACGGCTTTGGTCTGGCAACCAAAATCCAGGAGTACGAAATCTCGCCTGACGGCCTGATTCCCAACCTCATCGCCTTTAACGTCGGTGTCGAGATCGGCCAATTGCTTGCCCTCAGCGCGATTCTAATTCTGATGGGGTTTTGGCGGCGCACTGGCAGCTTCTGGCGCCACGCCTATACCGCCAACGTCGCCATGATGAGTGCCGGTTTCCTGCTGATGGGTTATCAGATCACTGGCCTGTTTGTCTCTACGTAAGGAATTCTGACCATGTTCAATACTCCGCTTCCCACTGTTAATGAATTACCTACCACTCGCAAACTGGTGCGCTCGACTGTCATTGCAATGCTGGTTGCAGCCGGCCTTTTGGTGACCGTGGTCATGCCCTCGGAATACGCCATTGATCCGACAGGTGTGGGCCGGACACTGGGGCTGACCCAGATGGGCGAACTGAAGATCACTCTTGCCCAAGAGGCGTTGGCGGATGCAGCTCCACCTCAACCAGCGGCTTCAGCCCCGGCTCCGCAGGTTGCGCAAGTCCAACCGGTGGCTCAACCAGTGACTCAACCGGTTGCGACACCTGCCCCTGCGTTAAAGACGGATCAAATGACCGTCACGCTCAAGCCAGGTGAAGGGACAGAAATCAAACTGGAAGTGCTGAAGGACAAGGCTGTCAGCTATGAATGGACAGCGGCAGGTGGGCCTGTGAACTACGACACTCATGGAGAGCCTTACAACGGCGAAAAGGGGTACTTCCACAGCTACAACAAGGGCAAGCAAGTCAAAAGTGATAAAGGTGAGTTCACCGCCATTTTTGACGGCACCCATGGCTGGTTTTGGCGTAATCGCAGCACTAACGACGTGACCATCACACTGAAAACCAGCGGCGATTATTTGGGCGTCAAACAGTAATCAGAAGCAGCGATGGCTGTGCTACGGCAAGAAACGCAGCGTGCTGCTTGACCACATGTCATTCAATTTCATCCATTTTTGAAGAGTATTCCAATGAAAACCCCAACAACCATGATCCGTTCGATGCTCCTGATCTGCTTCCTTGGTTTGATGACGGCCTGCGGAGGCGATGAAAAAGACGCAACTTCTGAGATCGCTGGGCACGGCCATTCACACGAGTGACGCCGTAAATAAACAAGGCCGCATTGCGGCCTTGTTCCTCAAAGAAGAGGCACGGGAGTTTTCTTTTATTCTCAGTCAGCAGGCCAAGCAGGTAAGCGGATCTCAAAGGTCGTATAGCCTCCTCCGGAGACACACTCAACGGCGCCATCATGGGCGTCAACCAGTGATCTGACGATTGCCAAACCTAACCCCGCGTTGTTCGTAGCACCCTCTCTACGTGCAGGATCGACTCTGTAAAAACGGTCAAACAACCGGGGCAGATGTTCTCCAGCTATTTCCTCGCCGGGGTTCTTCACTGACAAGCTGATTATGCTACCCAACGACTCGATTTTTACGGAGACAGTGCAGTCAGGAGGGGTATACCTGAGCGCATTAGAAAGTAAATTCGAGATCATCCTATCCAACATCGTACCGTCACCATAGACCGCGCCGTGTCCGGAGACTTGTAGCTTTACTCCGGTGTCTTCTGCCAGCAACTGGTAATACTCGAAAAGTTTTTCGACCACCGAACGCAACTCGACTTTCTCTTTGGCAGGTAGAACCAGACCGTTGTCCGATTTTGCTAAGAAAAGCATGCCGTCAATAATGCTGGAGAGTCGGTTCAGATCCTCCAGGTTTGAATAGAGATTCTCTTCATAAGTGTCCGGTGCACGTTTCTTTGAAAGGATGACTTCGGTGTGTGTACGCAGATTGCTGATAGGGGTTCGTAGCTCGTGCGCAATATCGGCTGAAAAGTTGGACAGCCGAACAAAAGACTCTTCAAGGCGAGCAAGCATGGCGTTGAAAGAAGAGACAAGGCTCTCAAGCTCACGAGGCACCGAGTCCATCGGGATGCGTTCTTTCAGCGAACCGGCTGACATTGAGGCCGCGACTTGCGTCACCTGTGCGACCGGCTTTAACCCGCTGCGCGCCACCAGCCACCCTAACGCTGCGCTGACCAGAGCGCTGATAGCCAGCCCAATGACCAGCCACCAACGCAAAGTTTCAACGAAGTGCATGTGACTGGTGATATCCATACTTAACCATGCGGTTAGTGGCTCAGCTTCATTCACTAAATGAACTTGGGCCTTCATGCCTCTATACGTATGGCCGCCAGCCGTCCACTCCAACAAACCTTCCCCAGCCTCATGAACCGCAGCGGTAGGCTGTGCAGTTCCGTTGGGAGTAGCGAAGATCGTCCTCCCTCCGTTGGTGACAATCGATGCTGAAAGCTCCTGATGGGCGCCCAGCAGGGCTTGCAGTTGTAACACCACTTCTGAAGAGTCTACGGAGCCGGCCTCGCCATCCATGATTTGCCGAATGGATACGAGCTTTTCCGTCATCGCTTGACGGTCGAGCGCTTTGAAGTGATGTCTACTAAAAGCATCGAAGGTAAAGCCTGCTACAACCAGCACGGCTACCACGGCACAGACAAACATCATGCTCAAACGGAAGGTAAGAGATACACGCTTCATTCAGTATCCGGCGCATCTAGCATGTAGCCCATTCCCCTGGTGGTCTGAATCAGCTTAGTGTCGAAATCATCATCGATTTTGGCCCGGAGCCGGCGAATTGCTACTTCGATCACGTTGGTATCACTGTCGAAGTTCATATCCCAAACCTGCGATGCGATCAGTGATTTTGGCAGGACTTCCCCTCTACGGCGCATAAGGAGTTCTAGGAGGGAGAATTCTTTGGCGGTGAGGTCAATGCGTCGACCTGAGCGGGAGGCACGTCGTTTCAGAAGATCGACCTCCAGATCGCCGATTTTGATAGATGTTTGGTTGGGTACGGCGGAACCACGGCGGAGCAAGCTTCTGACGCGAGCAAGCAATTCGGAAAATGCAAAGGGTTTGACTAGGTAATCGTCCGCTCCTAGTTCCAACCCTTTGACCCGGTCATCAACCCCGTCCCTGGCTGTCAGAAACAAAACAGGAACTGAGTTCCCGGCTATGCGGACAGATTGAATGACCTCCCAGCCGTCCAGGCCGGGCATCATTACGTCCAGGATCAGAAGGTCATAGGTCTCATTTAACGCATGGTGCAACGCCTCTGTTCCCGTAACAACTCGGTCGACAGTGAAGCCAGCCTCCACAAGACCCTGCTGTAGGTACATTCCGATTTTGGGTTCGTCTTCTGCGACCAAGAGTTTCATGCACGGGCTCCGGTTTGCGGTGTTCTAGTGTGCTACCAATCTGACATCTGTGCGCAAGCTTACGTAAATGTAATTGCCTCAACAGCCCACGGATCGCCCGATGCCACGACAGGTCGGTGTGTGATGGGTTGGATGGAGTGAATTGGCAGGCGGCTTACAAAAATGTAATCAGCGATTTGAGCTTTTTGCGCTTAACCTAATTCCAACCACTGTGGAAGCATGACGGCTGGCCCAAGGCTAGGGGGCTTGCAGAGCAACCGCATACTAAAACGCTACGAGGTGCATCGAATGTTCAAACGAAAGCTATCGCTCGCCGTGGGCTTGATGATTTGTGCTGTCGCGCAGGCGGCTGAGCCGCTCACAATCGATGTGCATCGTGACGCGAACTGCGGATGCTGCAAGGAGTGGGTCAAGCACCTTGAATCGAATGGATTCAAGGTGGTCGACCATGTTGAAAGCAATATGAGCGCTATTAAGCAGAGCTTAGGAGTGCCGCAGGGACTCGCGTCATGCCATACGGCTGTTATTGACGGCAAGTTCGTAGAGGGGCATGTCCCTGCGGAAGAAATCAAGAAGCTGAGTGGCCGCTCAGACCTCGCAGGAATTGCAGTACCAGGCATGCCAGCAGGCTCCCCCGGCATGGACTACGGCCAGAATCATCAACCTTATCAAGTATTGGGGCTCACCAAGGCAGGTGCGCAAGAAGTGGTCGCTGACTACCCCTCGAGCCGATAGTTTTTACCTAGTCCTGAGCGTCCATAGTGACGCTCAGATCTGGCTCATGAATCACCCTTGAGCCATCTCGATTGAAGGGCTCAACGTTCCTAGCCATGCCACCAAGAAAACGATGACAACTGCACAGGTCGATTCGAGCATCACACTTTTTCTCAAGGCAGTTGCTGCCAGAGAATAATCCCCAGCCTTCAAAGAACGTTCAAGTGAGGGACTCAGGTAGAAACGATTGAGTGCAGCAAGCCCAATCATCCCAGCGAAAAGCAGGACTTTCATCAGCAGGAGAATGCCGTAGGTGCTAGTTACGAGTTCGATTACTGTCGGCCCGACAATGAAGAGATAATTAGCGACGCCAGTAATTATGATTGTGCCAACAATAAATCCACCCGCTGTTTCGAATCCTTTAAGCGCTCGTGACAGCACTCTTACGAGTTGCTCCGGATTAGCCCCTTTAATCCTCAACATCAGGCCAAACGCCGCAAGAGCTCCGATCCAGCCCCCAGCGGAGAGGAGGTGCAGAATATCAGCTGCAAAGTGCCAGAACCGCTTAGTACCTTCGTCCATTGCCCCATGACCTGTCCAAGCAAGCGTGGACAAGGCGATGCTGCCTGCCAAGGTAGCAACCCAGAGACTCCCTGTTGGCCATCGCTTGCTCTGACTTGCGACAAAAATCACCACTGCCAGCGAGATCATGCGCGTCACCCAGCTATAGCCGATCTCAGTCTCGTACAGCATCATTTCCAGATGAGGCCGCAGCTCGTCCCAGTCGGAGGCGCCGCTCATATTGCTTGTGATAATCATGAAAGCTGCTACGGACAAAAGCATGCCTATAGCAGCGGTGCCGGGCAGTATCCACCCAAAATGCAGCACCGCTCCGGACACGCGCTCTTTACCCCGAAAGCTGTACAGTCCAAAGACCGCCAGGCCGAACAGGAGCATTAGATCCAGATAAAGCGCGAGGCGCAGCGCCACATTCAATGGGTCGCCCACGCTTATTTCACTTTGAAAGTAACGCTGCCGGTAATCGGATGGGTAT
>NZ_WKCD01000108.1:0-16310 GCF_021606625.1 Pseudomonas sp. PA-4-8C | reverse complement strand
TTGTTGGCAACTTCCCCACTGAAGGCATTCAAGTCTTGATACTCAGTCAGGTCGCGTACCAACAGGCGAATCGCAAGCATGGGAAAAATATCCACATAGGTATAAAAAATCGTCCCCCCAGCGCTGCCGTTGGTCGTAAACACCTTACCACCTAAAGTAATACGCCCCATAAACCTTACAGGGTCATCACGAACGCTGGTAGCAGCACGCATATACCGAGGTATCAATTCGACAACAGTAGCTTCAGGCACAAGTTCGACAGGTTCAGACGCTTGGGTACATTGCTCGCCTGGATCCGCAACACGCCAAAGGCCAGCGTCAAATTTATTTTTCTCAGTATCACAGTACCAACCCGGCGGTAACGGTTGATTGGGCGTACCAAACTGGGTGACGGTAGCACTTGTGCGTTCGACTTCGGTTAAGGGCGTTTCAACCCAAATTCCGCGCTCATCTTCAACAATTTTGACAACCAACAAACTTACACGACATTGATGCCGCCCATTGGCGTAAAGTTCACGGGTCACCAACTGGCCACTCGGAAGTTCAATATCAAACCGTTTTAAACTAATATCTCCAGCGGCCATATTCTTACTCCGACGTGTATATTAATAGTTACATCAACCTTTGAGTCTCACTGAAAAGCCGATGTGGTTGCAGCCAGTTAACACCCAAAAAAAAGCCCCCGCTACTGTCACAATTGACAGTAGCGGGGGCTTTTTAATAGAAAAACGAACTTAAAAGATGCTTTTACAAACCTTATTTAACCCGTTTATGGCAAGGCATGCCGAGCGCCTTCAAAACATCGTATTTTATATCCACCGCTTCGCAGCTAAATGATCCGACTCTCGCCTCTCCACCCACCGCGGCCCCTCCGGTGTATTTTCCTTCTTCCAAAACGGCGCCTGCGTCTTCAGGTAATCCATCACAAACGCACAGGCATCAAACGCCGCCTGGCGATGCGCACTGGCCGCGCCGACAAACACAATTGGCTCGCCCGGCTCCAGCGCGCCAATACGATGCAGCACCTCCAGCTTGAGCAACGGCCAGCGCTGCTCGGCTTCCACAGCGATCTTGGCCAGGGCCTTTTCCGTCATGCCGGGGTAGTGTTCCAGGAACATCCCCGACACGTCGCGCCCATCGTTGAAGTCGCGTACATAACCGACAAAGCTCACCACCGCGCCCACGCCCACGTTGGCCGCGTGCATGGCGTTGACTTCGGCACCCGGATCAAAGGCTTCGACCTGCACACGAATGGCCATGCTCAGCCTCCGGTCACGGGTGGGAAGAAGGCAACTTCATCACCGGCTTGTACCGGCTCGTCGAGGCTGCACAGCTCTTCGTTGCGCGCACACATCAAGCTCGCTTCGTTGAGCACGGCGAATTCCGGGTCTGAGGCCAGCGCGAGGCGCACAGCGTCGACGGTGGCAAATTCACCTTCCATCTCCAGCGAATCAAAGCCCACCGCTTCGGCGTAGCGCGCAAAAAACAGTACGTTGATACTCATTGTTCATCCGCCTTGAAATGCCCGCTTTTACCGCCCAGCTTTTCCAGCAGGCGAATACTCTCAATGGTCATGCCGCGATCCACCGCCTTGCACATGTCGTAGATCGTCAGCGCGGCGACGCTGGCGGCGGTCAGGGCCTCCATCTCCACGCCGGTCTGGCCGGAGAGTTTGCAGCGCGCCACGATAAGAACCGCGTCTGCACCGTCGGCACTCAACTCGACCTTGACGCCGGTGAGCATCAACGGGTGGCACAGGGGGATCAAGTCACTGGTTTTTTTTGCTGCCTGGATCCCGGCAATGCGGGCCACGGCAAACACGTCGCCCTTGGGGTGGGCGCCGTCGACAATCATTTGCAGGGTGTCGGGCAGCATGCGCACCCGCGCTTGCGCCACCGCTTCACGGAACGTCACGGCTTTGTCGGTGACGTCGACCATATGGGCGCGACCTTGGGAATCGAGATGAGTCAGCACAGGGATACTCCTGATCAGGAGCAGGGATTGTAAACCTGTGGGTCAAAATTTGCGCAGGGCTGTTTATCCCCTCCTGTAGGAGCGAGCTTGCTCGCGAAAAACTCTCAGGCACCGCGTTTACCCAGGGTGCACGCGTTATCGTTGGCGTTTTTCGCGAGCAAGCTCGCTCCTACATTCAAGGTTAGAACAGGAAGGTAAACCCGGCATTGATCCCGTTGTTGTTACCGCGGTTGGACAGCAAGCCACTGTAGTTCAATGACACCAGGGTGTCCTTGGTCAGCGCCATTTGTGCACTGGCCTTGATCACCGCGCCATCCCTGGCCACAGGCACGCTGTTGACGGCGAAGGCCGTGTCACTGCCGGAAAACTTCAGAGAAGCTTCACGATCGGTATCACCAAACTGGTGCTCCCAACCCAGCTCACCGCGCAGGGTCACCGCCGAGGTGGACGTGAGCGGCAGCTGGGTATGGCCACGCACGCCCAGGGTGGAGAGTGTCGCGTCCTGGCTTTGCTGGCTGGCATGCAAGGCTGCGGCACCGCCTTTTTCCTTGAACGAGTCGCTTTGATAGTTCAGGTACGTGAGGTTGGCGAAGGGTTCAAACACGGTCCACTGGGTGTAACCGATCTCGGCAAACACTTGGTCGGTACGCGCGTTGTAGTCGGCCTTGGCATGGTCCGACTGATTGGCATAGGCCACCCGTCGCGAAGTGTCCAGACGGTGCCAGGTGCTGGCACCGCCCAGGCGCAGGGCAATCGCCTCGAAGCGTTTGCCACCATAGACCGACAGGTGATAGTTGTCGCTGTCCGCCGACGCCGACTGGCCGTTGAGGTGGCTTTGGGTATAACCGGTCGCCGCGCCCACGCGCCAGCCGTCGTTCACCTCGGTGTCCAGGCCCAGCAGTACGCCGCTGGTGGACGAGGAGTAGCCGCTGGCGTTGTTGTCACCACTGACGTTGTTGCGTCCACCAAGCAGCTGTACCCAGCCGCCGTTGTCACGGCTGTCGATCTGCGCGCTGGAGTCCAGTGCCTGCGCCTGTTGCAGGCGAGCGTTGACCGCTTCACGCAGGTAGCGACTGTCGGCCATTTGCGCCGCCGCCACATCCGAGTGCAGTTGCCCCGACAGTTGCCTGAACCCTTCCCGCGCCTGAGCGGCGGAATCCGACGCCAGCAGGCTTTCGTAGACCGGGCTGCCAGCGCCCAATGTCTCGGCTGCCGTCGCCACCGACCGCTCATTGCGGGTTTGCGCGACGCTGGCGAAGGTGGTCTGGTTGCGGGCTATCGCCAGGGTCAACTGGTTCGGTTGATAGTTGAGCGCAGTGCCAATGAACAGGAAGTTGGGGGCGAACGCCGCAAACTGCCCCTGGATGCCTTGGCTGGCGCTGAGGATAGTGAACTGCTGGCCCAGCAAGCTGCGCGCCTCGGTGGCGGTCAACAGATTGGGGCTGTTCTCCAGGGACAGGTTCACCACTCCGCCGTTGAGGGTCGCCAGGCCATTGCTTTGGAGCTGGTCGCTCTGACCATTGGCGCCGACTTCGACGGCATACACCGAACCCGGATTGAACGTGACATCGCCGGTACGCAGCGTACCAATCGAATGCCCCGGGGCCACTCGCCCGCCGTTGTTGACGGTCAAGGCGCCCACCGTGCCGTTGCCAGCCAGGGTGCCGCCCAATGTGGTCATCACGCCGTTATCGGCATTGCGTGTGCCCACGGCGCTGCCATCTACCGTCACGGCAGAGATCAACGCGCCGTCCACCGACAATTTGCCACCGCGTACCCAAGTGCTGCCCGAATAGCTGTTCTGGCCTTCCAGCACCAACTCGCCATCCCCCGACTTGACCAGGCTACCCACGTAAATGCTGCCAGTGAGCGCGTCCTGGCCGCGGGTGAGTGTTGCCTGCTCGCGGGCATGACCGATGTCGTATTCGAACTGATCATCGGCCGAGGCATTGGCGGGCAGACCATTGAGCCAGCCTTTCTGCGCTTTAGTGGCGGCCCAGCTCGCCTGTTCGGCAGCGTCCTCTACGCGACGGGCGCGAATGGCTTCATCGGAAATCGGGTTGGCCCAAATATCGCGGGTATCGGTGGGCAAAGCAACTGCCACCGCACCGAGGAACTGCCCCGGCCCTTGCATGGCTTTTTGCAGGTTGGGCAAGCCCCAACCACTGACCACACCTGGCACTTGCGGCGTACCCGGCGGCGCATCGTGCACCGGTTGCAGGTTGTCGTAGGTGCGGCCACCGGTCAGCGTGCCAACCGGCGTGCCCGGGCCATCCGGCGCTTGCAGGCTGGAGGTGGTCAGCAACACGTCCCGCGCCTGGCTGGCGGTCATGTAGGGGAAGCGTTGCATCACTAGCGCCAAGGCCCCGGAAACGCTCGGCGCGGCGGCCGAGGTGCCGTTGGCATTCGGGATGATTTCGCCCTCGGGGCCGGCAGATGGAATGCCCGATACGCCCATCACGCACCACCACTTGGACGTACCGCAGCGGTTGTAGACCTGGGCGCTAGTTTCGTCGTAGCCAGTGATGGAGAGGAACTTAGCTTCGATATCCGGTTTGAAGAACGGCAGGTTCGCATTGGTGTCCGGGTTGGCACCGTGGCTGTCGTTGCCCGCCGAGATGATCTGGATGAACGTGTTTTGCCGGGCCGCATCGGCCATGGCGTCCATCCAGGTTTTGTGCCCGGCATGGGCCTTGTCCCAGAACGGGCGATAGGCGGCGGTCATGTCGCGCAGGTTTTGCGCGGCGCTGTCGCCGACGTTGCCGAAGTGGTTCTCCACGTCATCGCGCGAACTCTGCCCCCAACTCTGGTTGACGATCGCCACGTTCTTCGCCGCCAGGGCGTTGTAGCTGGCCATGAATGCGTTGTAGTCGAGGTCGTTGGAGCCTTGGTAGCGGTCGTTGTCGCTGCCGCCAGTGTTGGCGACAAACAGGTTGGCGTCGAAGGCAATGCCGTGCATACCCGTGCCGTTGCGGTTGGCGGCCAGCACCCCGGACATCTCCGTGCCATGCCCGTCGTTGAACGCCGGGTCGTATTCCCCTGGGATACTGAAATGCTCACCCTGCTTGAACTCACCACTGGGCACTTCAAGGCGGTAGCGCGGATGGGTGGCGTAGTACTCGCCCGTGGAGGTCACCGCCTGCACCCGGTCCTGGCCCTGGGCATTCTTGCCCTGGAACTCGGAATGTTCGGTGAGGATGCCCGAGTCCAGCACGCCGACATTCACCCCCTTACCGGTGATGCCCAAGGCATAGGCGTAGTACGCGTTGGTGCGGTCCAGGCCAGAGTTGACCTGAGCTTCCGGGGTCTTCCAGGTTTGCGCGTTGGCGCTCCAGTCACGGGTTGCGCCAGCCCAGGACTGGCCGGCGTTCAACTGCCCATTGAGGTTGCTGCTAACGCCTGGCTCGACGTAGGTGTAAGGCTTGGCGGCCGGCAAGTTGGCGATAATGGCCTTGGAAAAGTCCAGGATATTGGTGGTGTAGCGGCCGCTGTTGCTGAACAGCCGGCTGCGGTAGTAATCCAGGCGCGAGGCGTAGTCCAGTGGCCGACGGGTGTCGCCGAGCATGGCGCCGATGGTCAGGTTCTCGGGTTGCAGCTCATAGTTTTGCTTGAGGGCCGAATCGAACTTGCCGGACTGGGCCGCGAAGTCCTTGGCCGCAAGATCGACAATATCCGCGTAGGCAAACCTGAGGTTTTTATACACGGCAGTCTCAGGGCCGAATGAGGCGACGGCTGCCCTGAACGCCGATTCCAGTACCTGCGGGGTGTAAGGGTTGTCGTCTGCCCTGGCCATGGAACCGTGGCCCAGCCATAAGGCCAGGCCGAGTGCTATGGGTGAAAGGGGTGTGGTCTTGAAACGGGGGGTGCGATTGCGTTGCGACACAGTGAAGCCATTACCTGCTACGTCCATTTTCCTTTCCCTTTGGATATGTGCGTCATCAATGAGCGGTGTTTCGGGCTTTTGTAATAGGCAGGGTCACGGTGAAAACCCTGGACAGGTTTTCCAAGCGTTCGTCGAATCAAGGAGGTGGTGTTCCGACGGGGTCTTGCAGTGTTCTTATAGTTTTTACCGCGAGAAAAAATGTAACAAAATAATTACAGAGATCACAAGCACCCAGGACGCGTTAACGCAGGCAAATGTCGCACAAAACAAAAACCCCGGACTTCGTGAAAAATCCGGGGCTTTTCGTCGCAGGTTCGCTGTAGTTAAAGATGGGACTCGGCGTATTCAGCCAAAATCGAACGCGGTACCCCTTGCAGCGCAATGTGCACGCCGTTCGGGAAGTCTTTGAAGCGTTCCGTCAGGTAAGTCAGCCCGGAGCTGGTCGCGGACAGGTAAGGGGTGTCGATCTGCGCCAAGTTGCCCAGGCACACCACTTTGGAACCGGCGCCCGCACGGGTGATGATGGTTTTCATCTGGTGCGGCGTAAGGTTCTGGCATTCATCGATCAGAATCAGGCTTTGCTGGAAGCTGCGACCTCGAATGTAGTTGAGGGATTTGAACTGCAACGGCACTTTGCTGAGGATGTAGTCGACGCTGCCATGGGTGTTTTCGTCATCCATGTGCAAGGCTTCGAGGTTGTCGGTAATCGCCCCCAGCCACGGCTCCATTTTTTCCGCCTCGGTACCGGGCAGAAAGCCGATTTCCTGGTCCAGGCCCTGCACGCTGCGGGTGGCGATGATACGGCGATAGCGTTTGGTGACCATGGTCTGTTCGATGGCGGCGGCCAGGGCCAGGATGGTTTTGCCCGAACCTGCGGCGCCGGTCAGGTTGACCAGGTGGATGTCCGGGTCGAGCAGCGCGTAGAGCGCCAGGCTCTGGTAGATATCACGCGGTTTCAGGCCCCAGGCTTCCTGGTGCAACAGGGGTTCCTGATGCAGGTCGAGAATCAGCAGCTTGTCGACCTGGATCTCTTTGATCCAGCCCACGAAGCCCTGTTCATCGACGATGAACTCATTGATATGCACGGCCGGCAGGTTGTCGATCAGTTGTACCTGGTGCCAGGTGCGGCCGTGGTCCTGACGGGTTTCGACCTTGCTCACACGGTCCCAGAACGAGCCGGTCATCATGTGATAACCACGGGACAGCATCGACACGTCGTCGACCAGTTGGTCGGTACTGTAGTCCTCGGCAGCGATCCCACACGCTCGTGCCTTGAGGCGCATATTGATGTCTTTGGTCACCAGCACCACGCGCAGGTCCTTGTCGCGCGCATGCAGGTCGATCAATTGGTTGATGATTTTGTTGTCGTTCAGGTTTTCCGGCAGCAGGCTGTTGGGCTCGCTGCGCTTGCTCATCAGGATCGACAGCAAGCCCTTGGGCCCGCCCTTGCCACGCTGGATCGGTACGCCGACTTCAACGTCCTCGGGCGAGGCTTCACCCAGGGTCTTGTCGATCAGGCGGATGGCCTGGCGGCATTCGGCGGCAACGCTGTGGTGGCCGCTTTTGAGTTTGTCGAGCTCCTCAAGCACGATCATCGGGATGGCGACGTGGTGTTCTTCGAAGTTCAGCAGTGCGTTTGGATCGTGGATCAATACGTTGGTATCAAGCACATAAAGGATTGGCTGGTCGGAAGAAGGGTTACGTCCATGATCATCCATACTCGGTCACCTTTGTGGGAGCCATTCGACGCAATACCTGGGCGGTGCTGCGCCTCGATTCGACCACCGATTGCACCTTGAACAAGGTCAAGTGCAGTGCCCACGGGAGGAGTCTTGGAAGACGCCACCTGTGCTGCAGGTTTCGGCGATCTGACTTCGTAATACCGCAAAACCCATGACAGGAAAAAGCACTTTGACGCTTTTTTGAAGTTTATTTTTCAGGATGACGAATAGCACTAGCCGAGTGCCATGTACCCCGTTAAAGTCGGAAGTCCGCCTGCATCGAAATGTCGCAGCAAATCGCCCCGAAAACACCCCATCCCCAGCAAAGTCGGGCACTTCATCGAAATGCCTCGCGACACTCCTGCCAACCCAAGCCACTCTGCGCCGTCGCCTGCAATACCATTGGTAATGCCACCCGCGCCTTGTCCTGAGTGTCGTGAAACACGATCACGCCTTTGCGCCACAGCAGCATCAACGTCAGCACCCGTTGCGCCGACTCATCGGCCTTGAGCTTGCCCGGCTCGTCCTGGGAATCGATGTCCCATAACGCCACTTGCAGGCCCTGTTGCTGGAAGAAGCCCTGGCTGTCCGCACGGCGCTGCCCATACGGTGGGCGGAACAAGGGCACATAGTTTTCCGGCATCAGGTTCTGTACCAGCCCGGCACTGCGGGTGATGGAGCTTTGCCAGTCGACCCAATGGCTATGGGATCGGTACTGCCAGCCCTGCACACCCACGCACTGCCCTTGGTACAGCGCCTGCACATCGGCGGCGGAACTGCGCTCCACGCGGGTTTGCAAGCTGCTGCCAAGGACAAAGAACGTCGCGTTCATCTTTTGCTTGCGCAGGTAATCGGTGAGCCAGTCGGTATTGCCGCTGACAGGTGCAGGGCCACCGTCGAAGGTCAGTAAAAACATCCGGTCATTGAGTTCATCACCGTTGCGCTCATGATCGCCAAAGCGCGCCACTTCACTGCTGATCTGCGGAAACAGCGCAGCCTTGCGCAGCAGCTCGTCCAGATAGCGCGCGTGAAAGTGCCGGCTGGGGGCGGACCAGCCTATATAGAACGAGTTGTCACTGACCTCGAACTTGCCGGCCTGCTCACGCAGGTCGTCCATGCTCTCCACCAGGTAGCAGAACGAGGCGTCTTCTTCGCAGCTCTGCTGGGCGAACATGTAGTTCTCCAACAGCCGTTGCCAGAGCTGGCGACGCAGGTCGTCGATGGCAGCCAGGTTGATGATCTTCAGCCCCAGGCGTTGCTTGAGCGCGGCGTCATCCAGGGCTTCGCTGGCGAGCAGGCCGTGGGCAAACATCAGAATCTCCGCACGCGAAGCCACATCGAACAGCGCCGGGCTGACGAGTTTTTCCGGCCAGGTACCACGGTCCAGGCTGGCGACATCCACCGGCGCGGCCTGGGCATTCAGGCACAGCAGGCAAGCGGACAATAAAAGCGCTAATCGCACACGGGGTCTCCCTCTGCAGAGTCGTCGGCCACTATAGCTGATCACGTCCGCCCAGATGGCATTGGCCAGGTTCGACGGGCCTCTGGCTGGCCATGACGGATAAATCCTACAGCTATTGCCCCTCCAATAAGTAAGAGACCTCTTGATTCCCTCCACCCTATTGAAGGGCTCGCTTACGGCTTCCTAAGATCGGCCCCAACCTGCGGTTCTGCGAGCTGCATGTTCCCCATCGTGTCCCGGCTGACGGCAATTGCAATTGGCGGGGCAACAGGAAAAAAGGAAGCTCCATGCCCCGCCAAAGCGACCTGCGATTCACGTTCGAGCCCTTGAAAGGCGATGCCTTCGATGTGGTGTCCTTCACGCTTGAAGAAGGCCTGTCCCAGCCGTTCAAACTGCATTTGGAACTGGCCAGCCACAACGCCGCCATCGACTTCAATAACGTGCTCGACCTGGCGGGGCTGTTCACGATCTGGCGCGGCGAAATGCCGGTGCGCTACGTACACGGCCTGGTCAGCCTGTTCACCCAAGGCGACACCGGCTTTCACCGCACCCGCTACACCGCCGTCATCGAACCGACCCTGGCACGTTTCGACCTGCGTTCCAACTGGCGAATTTTCCAAGGCCAAACCGTGCCCGACATCATCACCAACGTGCTTGCCGAGCACCGACTGACCGACATCCGCCGCGAAATCTGCTTCGACCACCAACGCCGCGAATACTGCGTACAGGCCGGCGAAACCGACCTCGATTTCATCGCCCGCCTCGCCGCCGAGGAAGGCCTGCTCTACACCTTCGAACACCGCGACGACGGCCACACCCTCGTCCTCACCGACCGCGTCGGCGGCCTGGGCACCATCGGCACGCACAAACATTGCCCCGTGATCTACCAACCGATGGCCGGCGGCGATGCCACGGAACCGGCCTTGACCCGTTTTCACTACACCGAACAAGTACGCACCGCCCGCCAGGTACAACGCGACTACACCTTCACCCACCCGCGCTACGACCAACAGCACACCGCCACCGGCGACCAGGACCTGAAAAACCAGCACAAGGACTACGAGCGCTACGACTACCCTGGCCGCTACAAACGCGACATCGCCGGCAAACCCTTCACCAAGACCCGGCTGACCGCCCTGCGCAATGACGCCAAACTGGCGCACCTGGCCGGTGACGACGCACGCCTGCAACCGGGGCTCGCCTTCGACCTCAACGAGCATCCCCGCGAAGACTTCAACGACCGTTGGCGCACCATCGCCATCACCCACGAAGGCAAACAGCACACCAGCTTGCAGGAAGAGGCGTTCGGCAGCGACCGCGGCACGTCTTATGAAATGACCGCCAGCGCCATCCGCTGGACCTCAGATTGGAAGGCGCCGCTGCGTGCCAAACCCTGCATCGACGGCCCGCAGATCGCCACGGTGGTCGGGCCGCCAGGGGAAGAGATTTACTGCGATGAATGGGGCCGGGTGAAAGTGCAGTTTCCGTGGGATCGCGCTGACAAAAACAACGATCACAGCTCATGCTGGATTCGTGTGGCTCAAGGCTGGGCGGGAGAGCTTTGGGGCGCCATGGCCATCCCACGTGTGGGTCAGGAACTGATCATCGGCTACCTTGATGGCGATGCCGATCAGCCTATCGCTATCGGTCGGGCATACCGGCAAACCAACCTGCCACCGTATGAGCTGCCCAAGCACAAGACACGGATGACCATCAAAAGCCGAACTCATAAAGGCGAAGGCTTCAATGAGCTGCGTTTTGAGGATGAACTCGGGCATCAGGAAGTGTTCATCCATGCCGAAAAGGACAAGAACGTCCACATCAAAAACAACAACGGCATCTTTGTCGGCAGCGACCGCAAGGAGCGAGTCGAGCACAACGAAACCATCTCCATCGGCGACCACCGCACCGAGGACGTCGGCCAGAACGAAACCATCAGCATCGGTGCCAACCGCAGCGTAACCATCGGTGGCAACAAGGCCGAGACCATCAAGCTGGCCAAAGCTGAAACCATCGGTTTAGCCAAGGCATTAACGATTGGCGCGGCCTACCAAACCAGCGTTGGCGCGGCCATGAACACCACCGTGGGCCTGAGCCAAAGCGAGCAGGTCGGCATCCATAAATCGGTGGCGGTGGGCAAGAAATTCACCATCGACGCCGGGGATGAATTCAAGGTCACGGTGGGCAAATCCACCTTGGTAATGAAGTCCGACGGCACCGTACTGATCAATGGCCGCACCTTCGATTTCAGCGCCAGCGGCGCGGTGCAGATCAACGGCAAAGACGTGGATATCAACTAGGGGGCGTCATGGAATTTCGCAATCTGACGCCTTTTGATGCGCTGTGTTTCAGTGCGCTGGGCATGGACGACCAAGAGTACCCGGTGCTGGTTTTGAAGGTGGGCTATCGGTTGTTACCCATTGACGAACAACCGGGGCAGTTTCGCGCCGAAGTGATGGACGAGGATCCGTTGGCCCTATGCACCGCTGATCGCTACTACGGCGAGGAAGGGGCAAGCAGCGTCTTCGAGGAAAGTGACCTGGCGCCATTCAAACCGCGCTGTGATGTGATCGTGGTGGGCAATGCTCATACGCCACAAGGCCAACCAGCAACGCAGTGGACCGCCGGGCTGCGCATCAGTGCGCCGCTGGCGCCGCCGCCCAGCATCGAGGTGCACCTGCCGACGCCACTGAGTCCCGGCGAACGACTGACCGAGTACCAGCTAATGGAATGGCAAGCCGCCCGGCAAGAAGCTTTTAAGCGTCGGGCCGATGCGCCGAGGCGCCATTACTTGCTGGACAAGCAACTCAAATTCACCGGCCCTCGCCAATTCCGTCACAGCTTGTTCGGCGGCTGGCAATTGTCCGAGCCTCAGCCCGCAACGTGTGTTCCGCTGCGCTGGGAATATGCCTTCGGTGGCAGCAGCGTAGTGCGTAATCCCGAGCACGCGGTTGACGAAAACACCCCGCCCTATCTGCTCAACGAAGTTTGCTACAGCAACCCACTGGGCTGCGGCTGGATCGACAAGCGTCAAGAAGACCTTGGCTATCAACTGGACAAGCCGCTGCGCGAACTGCCCGCGCCACAGATCGAGCCCATCGACAAACCGGTGTGGCGTCTGGATCGGGTCAAACACCCCGAGGATGAACCGGACGCCCGTGGCATGGCGCAGCTCGCGGCCAGCTACAAAAACCACCCGGTTGGATTCGGCGTGGTGGGGCGTGCCTGGGCGCCTCGCCTGCCCTTGGCCGGGAGCTATGACGAGGACTGGCAGCGGGAGCGCTGGCCGGGCTTGCCACGGGATTTCGACTTTGCCTACTGGAACGGTGCGCCGGTTGATCAACAGATCGAATTTCCGCCGCCCGCGTTTCGTCTTGAACTGTTCAACCTGACCGCCCCTGGCCTTACGCCCGACGGCACATTGTGCGTCGAACTGCCCGGCCATCGCCCGTTTGTCCTGATGCGCCTGCACAACGGCGCCATGCTGCCATTGCCCATGCTCACCGACACCCTGCGCATCGACACCGAGGCCATGACCTTGGCGCTGACCCACCGCATCAGCCTGCCCAATCACCTGGGCATCCGCGTATTGGAAGCGCGCTTCGAGACTGATCCGAATGCACCGCTGATCAAACGCGCAGCAAAGGAGGCGCTCTGACATGGCCGATAACGTCATCGCTCGCAAACAAGGCAAATGGAAGGTCGTCAGTATCGTCCCCGACGTGTGCAAGACCCCGATGGGCAGCGCCATACCACCGGTGCCCTACCCGGTCACTGCCGAGCTGAAAACCGCTACCGGCGTGGCCAAATCGGTACGTGCCAACGGCAGGCCAGTGGTGGTGTTCGACAAGAGCCTGGTGCCGACCACCAAGGGGGATGGAGCTGGCGCCGCCAAAGGTATCAAGAGCAACACAGTCGGCGGCAAATGCTACCCGTTGGAGAAGAGCAGCAGCGTACGCGCCGAAGGCAAGTCGGTAGTGCGCCATGACGACAAGTTCTGGATGAATGGGGCTTAGCGCATGGCCGAACCAATCAACCTGGCACCGGTGCGGGTGCATGCGGTCAGTGTACCGGTCCGACGTCCTGCAGACAGCATCGCCGGCCCGGACGAAATGATGCTACAGCTCGGCGAGAACGGCGGCGTGCAAGTCGACCTGTTTGGGCGGGATGCACACGGCAATGAACTGCACGAAAGCCGGGAAATGCAGGAGTATGAATACGAGGACATGCGCAAACGCTACTTGCGCGCCGAATTGGCGACGATGCCGCCGTTCAGTGCGTTCAAGAGTGGCAACACCATTGGGCGGGTGGTGGGTGAGACGGTGCCTGCGGCAGTTTCGGCTTCGCAGGCAAACCCAACCATAGAAACGCAAACAGCGGCAGAAAAAGGGTGGTGGACTAGTGCAAGCCCGTGGGTTCACGGCGGCCTGGATGTCATAGGCTTCGTACCTGGACTGGGTGCAATCCCAGACTTGATCAACGCTGGCATCTATGCTGCTGAAGGCGATGCGGTGAATGCTAGCCTCTCAGCAGTTGCCGCGATTCCCTTTGCAGGCGATGCGCTAAAAGGCGGTGTACTGATTGGAAAAGGCATCAACAAAGCCGGAGTTCAGGGTGGCAG
This sequence comes from Pseudomonas sp. PA-4-8C, assembly GCF_021606625.1. Taxonomy (NCBI): domain Bacteria; kingdom Pseudomonadati; phylum Pseudomonadota; class Gammaproteobacteria; order Pseudomonadales; family Pseudomonadaceae; genus Pseudomonas; species Pseudomonas sp. PA-4-8C. Next base: position 2,649 of record NZ_WKCD01000108.1, on the reverse strand, counting down.
GGAGGTATCCGAAAGAGCTGCACGTGCCGTTGAAACAAAGGCAGTAGATCCGATTTTACCTAAAGGAAAAAATGGTGGGAAATTTTTAGGTAATGAAAAGTGTTTATTACGCCCTTACAAACCAGACACATGCAAAGCACAAGGTTTGACAGGCCACCATGTCGTACCAGATCGTGCGTTCAGACAAGGTCCACGCCAAGGCCCCAACAGAAAACAAATCCCTGGAGGTCTTTCCGAGTCAGAGGGGTTAGTGATCTGTGTAAGAGGAAAAGGGCTTACGGACCAACATGGAAAAATACACAAGTTTTATGACCCTCTTGAAACAGCGCTTGGATTATCTGAGACCCCACCCGGAACCACTACCCTGCTAAAACTTGAAATAATGGGTGCCCTTGCAACTGCGCGCGTTACCGGGTGCAACTCTGGCGTGTTGGCCGCTCAATTACGTACATACCATGAAACCAAAGGTTTACCTTCACAATTTAGAGTCAGGGCTGATAAATCAGGAAAACTTATAAGATCTACCCCACAAGGATCTCTTGGTACATTCGGCGCTGGTGATTTCTAAAGGAAATTTAAAATGTCCTCAAAACAACCCAATTCGCTGATTATGAATACTGGATCAGCAATCAACAGGGACATGTATTACATGTCATGCTCATTCGTAGATCGCACTTTTGACGAACCTTATTCTCGACTTTTTTTCTACCAAGACAAGAATAAGGACAAGTGGTTCTATCATGACCTGCCAGACTGGCATGTGGTCTCAACCTGCTTCCCTCCGCCAACCTCAGGAGCAACACGTAAAATCTACGCACTCAGCGAAGAAGGCTACATTGAGTGTTTTAGCAGAGATGCAATTAGCGTTGAGAAGATACAAGATGCCGGCCTCGATCCATCCAGTAAAATGTATGGATACGTCAACAAGATAAAGCATATAGATGGTCAGTTGTATAGCTGCGGCCACAGAGGACAGATTTATAGAAGAAACGAGTCCGCCTGGGAGCATTTTGATGATGGCATACTTCAAAAAAACAAGTTAATCATAGCAAACACTGACATGAGCTTTATGGAGAGCGTAAAGCTTTCCATAGACGAAACCCTTGATTTGTTTGATATAGACGGTTCAACGGGCGATATCTACGTTGTCGGAACTGATGGCTTTCTTGCAAATCACAATGGGGCTCAATGGCACAAATTACCTCGCCTCACAGCCGCTGACCTTCATTGTATCTATATTTCGTCCTCTGGAATTGTCTGGGTCGTTGGTTCACAGGGGACAATAATTAATGGGAGCGCACGATTAGGCTTTAAAGTGCTCGCCCGAAAGAAAATAGATGCTGACTTTTATTCAGTAACTGAATTCCAAAACAATATCTATATCGGAGCCAATAACGGCATTTACAAAGTCATCGACAACACAATCAAAAAGGTCGACGTTACAGCCAAAGAGGTCAGCTCCATCGAATCAAAAGACGGCGTCATGTGGGCACTTTCATCTGAAAAATTACTGCGTTTTGATGGGGTTCGCTGGGACGAGTTCGTCCACATAGACAACCAACAACGTCTATAAATTTAATGCCCCCTTCAAAACTATGTATTTTTTTGGAAGATATACCGCAGGCAAACCATGAATGAAGAGCAGTTTTTCAAAGACTTCGATGCCCATCGCTGGGACTTCACCATTGTCGATGAAACAGATGAAGAGCAGCCGGTTCTGCAAGTGGGACTGGTAGCGACTTTTTACCTGATAGATGCTTACCTCCCCGTTCGCAGAAAGCATATTGCTGAAGCCTTTGAACTCTTCTGTAAGCACTTTGGTGAAAAGTTGGTATGGGGCTACACAGGAGGCGAAAATATGATTGAGCAAAATTTCACCCCCCAAACCATGCAAGACTGTATTTCATATATACAATCGGATGGCTTCGCAGAGTCAGCTGCACTTATGTGGTCCTCTAACAAAAGCTTTCAAAACGTTGGCACCTACATGTTTGACGCGTACTCGCCTGCCGGATGGTACGAAAAAGTGCATAGCTCAATAACAACCGTAAGACTGTACCTTCCTATTGAAGAACTCAAAGGTTCAGGTAAAAAGAATTTTGAAGAACTGATATTCAAAATGTGCAACATTTTACGCCCATTGCACGGGGCCGCAGGATTAGGTATTCAACACAGTTATGAATGGGAAAATTATCAGCATGTTGAATATGAACTGGTACAAGAGTACCGAGGTGCAGACCTGTGCATTCCCAGCGGCAATAAGAAATGGCGCACCGGCTACAGCAACCTCAACTGGTATTCCTACCTTGCCCACCATTGGGTAAGCAAATTAGGGACAACCGCGGATTTGCTCGAACAACTCAACGACATACGCATAGGCATTTTGCCTTACGAATGGGGCACCATTTTTCGTGCGGGAGACTGGCCTGCCTTGGGCAAAGCGGATGTCGACCCTCGGCCCGAGCTATATGTGATGGTCAATGAAGTGCTCAAACCCTTGCGAGTCAGCAATATTGGCTCGCTGCACTACGGCTCGATTGCCGGTGAAGTGCGCCTCAACGAGCGCACCAGCAACCAATGGATGCGCCGTTTTGACCTTCCCAACGACTCCCCGAGGCCCCCGCCTTCACCGCTTTATCGCCGTATATC
>NZ_WKCD01000107.1:0-16418 GCF_021606625.1 Pseudomonas sp. PA-4-8C | reverse complement strand
ACCCAACCCCGTTTGAATTTTCTGCACACCCCGAGGCTCTGCATTTTAGAAGCGCGTGATGTTGAACGCTCTTGCGGGGCCACCTTGTGGGAGGCCCGTTGTAACGGACTTTGCGGAAACTGCCATCATGACACTCCTTACAGCGCTGTCTGGCCAGCCGGCCTCGCTCACCCATTCGGCCCAGGGCCGCCATCAACAGGTGTACCAACAGCTGCATGGCGAAACCCAAGACGCCACCGAACTGGCGCGTGAATACCTGCACGATCAATTGGCCCTGGTAGAAGCCACCGACTGCGACTTGCCAGAGGCGCCCGAACAGCTGCTGGCCTGGGTCGAGCAGCGCTGCGCCGAGGTGGCCCAGGCCTATGCCGACTACCTTGAGCAGCGCCGGCAAGGCGGGCCACGGCGGTATTTCCAGAACAAGGCCCATGCGTTGTATTTCCTGCAGTGCGTGGCGCCCACCAAACAGGTCGACGGCGCCTGGCTCTACGGCTTGCTGCGCTATTGGCAAGACCAGCGCTTCGACGGCCTGCTCACCACTTACCTGGAAGAGTTGGGCGACGGTGAAGCCGCGCAGAACCATGTGGTGATCTACCGCAAGTTGCTCAGCGAGCACGATGCCGACAGCGAAGCCGGCCTTGAGGATGATCATTACCTGCAAGGCGCCCTGCAACTGGCGCTTGGCGTTTGCGCCGACGAGTTCCTGCCGGAGGTCATTGGCTTCAACCTGGGTTACGAGCAACTGCCGCTGCACCTGTTGATCACCGCCTATGAACTCAGTGAGCTGGGTATCGACCCTTATTACTTCACACTGCATGTCACCATCGACAACGCCAGCAGTGGTCACGCGTGCAAAGCTGCACAATCGGTGCTGAACCTGCTGCCGCTGGGCGAGGGCAGGGCAGACTTCTATCGCCGGGTGGCCGCAGGCTACCGCCTGAATGATCTGGGCGCGGGTGCCACGTCTGTGATCAAACAATTCAACCTGCAGGACCAGGTGGTGGCGATGCTCGAACGCAAGCGCGCCTTCGGCCAGCATATGCATTCGGACTACTGCCGCTTCGAAGGCCAGACCGTCAACCAATGGCTGGCCAAGCCGGGGCAGATCGGCGCGTTCCTCAAGGCCCTGGAAGACAAAGGCTGGATCCAGCACAACCAGGACCCCGCCAACAGCCGCTTCTGGCAATTAATCGAGGGCGCTGGCGCCGCGATGTTCGGGGTGTTCAGCGGTTATGAAAAACAGCTGATCCATGATTGGATCGCCGGTGAATGGGTTGCCAGCGAACGCGTGCCGCCCGTGCGGCCGGGACGCGGCAGCCGGTTTGCCCGCGAGCAGCATCGACCAGCGGACCCGGATACCCAGGCCCTGGCGGAGTCGTTGTGCAACCTGCCCGATGTGCAACAGCTCAATGCGCTGATCCCATGGCTGTCGGCACGCCGTCACTGCACGCCTGCCGGGCTGTATGCCACTCGCCGCTTTATCCAACTGCGTGCGCGCTTGCGCTAAGGAATGTGCCTATGTCTGCGCAACAACTGGCTGACCGTGCCTTGTTGAATTTGGGCCGGGGGTTGAAGGAGGGCGGTTATCGCTTTATCACACCGACGCCCTTGACCCACGAGCGTGTTTACCGGCGGCTGGCGACGCCTCTGGCAATGACGCTGCGCGATGTGTTCGGGTGGTCGATGCCGTTCGATCAAGGCCTGTTGCCCGAGGCCCTGCGTGAAGAGTTGCAACAGGCGGATGTGATCGAAAAACACGGCGCGCTATGGCGCAGCGCGGTGCGTTGGTCGAGCCTCGATGAGCTGTTGTTCGCCCATTCGCCTTATCCCACCGACCAGGCGGACGCGGTGTTTTTCGGCCCCGACAGCTACCGCTTTGCCCAGGTGATCGAAGCCTATCTGCAACAGCGTTTCGAGCCGCTCAAGCGCGCCGTGGACATCGGCTGTGGCGCCGGTGTCGGCGCGCTGGTGATTGCTAAAGCCAGGCATGACGCCCAGGTGCTAGCAGTGGACATTAACCCCCGCGCGCTGCGCATGACGGCGGTGAATGCCGAGCTGGCCGGGCTGAATAACGTCAGCGTTTACCACAGTGATGTGTTAGCCAGTGTGGAGGGCGAGTTCGACCTGATCGTCGCCAACCCGCCGTACATGAAAGATGACCGTCAGCGCGCCTATCGCCATGGCGGTGGCGCCCTGGGGGAGCAGTTGTCGCTGCGCATCGTCAGTGAATCCATCGGGCGCCTGGCCCTGGGCGGTAGCCTGCTGCTGTATACCGGGGTGGCGATGGTGGCCGGCAGCGATCCCTTCCTGGAGGCGGTCAAGCCGCTGCTGGGCAGCGACGCCTACGGCTGGACCTACCGCGAACTGGACCCGGACGTCTTCGGTGAAGAACTGGAAAAACCAGGCTATGAGCAGGTGGAGCGCATTGCCGTGGTCGCACTGACTGTCACCCGACTGCGCTGAATGTCGATGCTCACCTTTGGCATTGAAGAGGAATACTTCATTACCGACCTGCACAGCCGCCAGATGGTGTGCGAGCCCTCGGCAGCGGTGCTGGCGGCCTGCCGCGAAGCGATTGGCGCAGGCTTCTCCTATGAGATGTTCCAAGGGCAGATCGAGGCGGCCTCACCGGTGTTCACCTCCAGCGCCGAAGCGGCGGATTACTTGCGGGCAGTACGCGGCAACCTGGCGCAATCCCTGGCTGAGTTCGGCCTCGGTGTGGTGTGCGCCGGCAGCCACCCTCTGGCCGATTGGCGTGGGCAGCGGCCGACCGATCAGGCGCATTTCCGGCAACTGTTCGACGATATTCAGTATGTAGCGCGGCGCAGTGTGTTGTGCGGGCTGCATGTGCATGTGCAGGTGCCGCAAACGCTGGACCGCATCGCGGTGATGAACCAGGTGTCGCCGTGGTTGCCGTTGTTGCTGCTGCTCAGTTGCTCGTCCCCCTTCTGGGACGGCGCGCCCAGCGGCTTCATGAGCTACCGCCAGGCCGCGTGCGACGAGTGGCCCCGCATGGGCGTGCCGGAACACTTCAGCGATTGGGCCGAGTACCAGCGCTACCTGGTCATGTTGCAGCGCATCGGCGCGATCAAGGCCGATGGCAATGGCTGGTGGGGCATCCGCCCCGCGGCGCGTTACCCCACCCTGGAACTGCGCATGACCGACGCCTGCCCACGGCTGGCGGACGCCTTGGCCCTCGCCACGCTGTTTCGGGTAATGGTTACCCATGCCTGCGCGATGCAGCGCCCTGGAGCCAGGTTCAGTGCCGAGGCGCGCTGGCTGCTCAAGGAAAATCGCTGGCAGGCCAAGCGTTATGGGGTCGCTGGCACCTTCGCGTTGGACGACGCAGGCACCCTGGGCAGAGCTGAGCAATGGCTGCAATGCGCCCGACAGACGTTTGCCGCCACCGCAGAGGCCATTGGCGAGCCGCTGCTGTTCGATACCCTGGATGCGTGGCTGCAACGCGGCAACAGCGCGGCCGAGCAGTTGCGCTGGCAGGCCCAGGCCCAGGCGAGCGGCGCCGATACGCGTGCCAGCTTGCGCCAGGTAGTCGACCTGCTGTTGGCCCAGACTCGCGGCGACCATTGATCGGGTCTTGATCGAGGTTGATGGAACACTGAGGGGGTTGCTCCGCCCTTAATCAGTAACCCCTCAACGGCAGGAGCGCAGAGCATGCGAGCGATGACTTACCAGGGCGCACACAAGGTGCAGGTGGATACCGTGCCCGATCCGATCATTGAACAACCCGACGACATCATTCTGCGGGTCACCGCCACCGCGATCTGTGGCTCGGACCTGCACCTGTACCGGGGCAAGATCCCGACCGTGGAGCACGGCGATATCTTCGGCCATGAGTTCATGGGCATCGTCGAAGAAACCGGCCCGGCCGTCACCGCGGTGCAACGCGGCGACCGTGTGGTGATTCCGTTCGTGATTGCCTGTGGCGATTGCTTTTTCTGCCAGCTCCAGCAATTCGCCGCCTGCGAAACCACCAATGATGGGCGCGGTGCGATCCTGAATAAAAAAGCCATCCCACCGGGTGCCGCGCTGTTTGGCTACAGCCGCCTGTACGGCGGTATTCCCGGCGGTCAGGCGGAATGGGTGCGGGTGCCCAAGGCCAATACCGGGCCGTTCAAGGTGCCCGGCACCCTGGCGGATGAGAAGGTGCTGTTCCTCTCCGATATTCTGCCCACCGCTTGGCAGGCGGTGACCAACGCTGGCATCGGCAAAGGCTCCAGCGTGGCCATCTATGGCGCCGGGCCCGTGGGTCTTCTCAGTGCGGCATGCGCGCAGATGCTGGGCGCCGAACAGATCTTCATGGTCGACGACCATCCGTATCGTTTGGCCTACGCGCAGAAAACCTACGGCGTGATTCCGATCAATTTCGAAGAAGACGATGACCCGGCGGACACCATCATCCGCCAGACCGCTGGCATGCGCGGCGTCGATGGCGTGGTGGACGCGGTGGGTTTCGAGGCCAAGGGCAGCACTACAGAAACCCTGCTCACCGCCCTCAAGATCGAAGGTAGCAGCGGCAAGGCCCTGCGCCAGTGCATCGCCGCCGTGCGTCGCGGTGGCGTGGTCAGTGTCGCCGGGGTGTATGCCGGGTTTATCCATGGCTTCATGTTCGGCGATGCCTTCGACAAGGGCCTGACCTTCAAGATGGGCCAGACCCATGTGCAGCGGTTCTTACCCGAGTTGTTGGAGCATATCGAGCTGGGGCATCTGCACCCGGAGGCGATCATCACTCACCGGCTGCCCCTGGAGCAGGCGGCGCGGGGGTATGAGCTGTTTGATAAAGCCGAGGAGGAGTGCCGCAAGGTGATCCTCCTGCCGGGTGGGAGCGACCGGCCGCTGACCGAACCGCTGGACGAACTGAACCCTGAGTTGCGCGTACAAGGCGTTCCCGGTTTCTAAATTAATACCCGGAAAAATGTGGGAGCTGGCTTGCCTGCGATGGCGGTGCGACAGTCACTGCATCTGTGACTGCACTACCGCTTTCGCAGGCAAGCCAGCTCCCACATGGATCTTCTTTGCTTCGACAGTGGTGTTTCCCACATTAGCCGGTGTCAGGCTGCGGCTTGCGGCTGGATGCGCAGTTCGCCGTCGACATCCTTGACCAGCCCACTGGCGACAAACAGCGGCGCCAGGCGTTTGTGCAGCTGCGGCTCGACGAATTCCTTCACCGTATCCAGCGCCAACACACCACTGAGCGGCAGCTCGGCCTTGGTGTACGACAACCAGGCCTTTTTCAACGCCATTAATACATCACTGCCCGCCGTCGAAGCGAAGCGACGGTGCACGGGCTTACCCTCGAAGGTAAAGGTATGTTGGAACTCATAACCGCTTTCATCGCCACCATTGGCCGTGCAGCGCACACAGGTGCAAGGGCCGTCGCCGAAGGCGCTGCGCAGGTAGGCGTTGAAGTCCACCACGGGCTTGAGTGACAGGCGCTTATCAACCTCGAACAGGTCCCCGGTCATTTTTTCGTCAGTGTTCAACGTCCATTTCCTCGCAGTCGGTTGCTGTGTTTCAAAGCGCGGCACAATACCAGCCGAGCGTGGGTTTGGGGATTATTTGCGTCGTGGGAGGGTCAGCGGAAGAATTCACCGGGGGTGGAATCAAACTGCTGACGAAACGCGTTGATAAAGGCTGAGGTCGACTCATAGCCACACCCCAATGCCACATCCGTCACCCGCTCGCCTTGTTCCAGGGCGGGCAGGGCGCTTAACAGGCGCAGGCGCTGGCGCCACGCGCGAAATGTCAGCCCGGTGTCACTCAGGAACACCCTACTGAGGGTTTTTTCGCTGACTCCCAGCTTGCGGCTCCAATCGCCCAACGTGGTTTGCTGCTCGGGATGCAGGTTGAGGCTGCGGTAGATCTGCCGCAGCCGTGGGTCGTGAGGCAGCGGCAACATCAAATCCACCTGGGGCGCGGCAGCGAGTTGGTCGAGCAGTACCTGAGCCAGGCGTCCGTCCGGTCCGTCCTCGGTATATTCGACCGGCAATTGGCTGAAGTTGCGGATCAACTCGCGCAACAAACTGCTCACCTCCAGCACTTGGCAACGCTCGGCGGCCCAGGCGGTGACGCTGCAGTCGAGGTACAAGCTGCGCATTTCCGTATGGGGCGAACTGAACACCCGATGGGGCATGCCGGCCGGGATCCACACCGCGCGCTGGGGTGGTGCGACGAAACGGCCGACGCTGGTCTGGATCTCCAGTACCCCGGAAATCGCGTAGGACAACTGCACCCACGGATGACTGTGCCGTCGCGTCAGCGCCCGATTGGGCAAGGATTCAGTGCGCCCGTACACCGGCCTAGGAAGGCTGGAAAGCCCAGGCACGCTGCGGCGAACGGCTTTTTCATGTCCTTTAGGCGGCATTTACTGGCTCATTGGCGTTAGTCGGTAACAGGTGGTTACGTTAGAGTCGTCGCGACGCTCTTGGCAACCCCTGGAAGAATTGCTTATGACCCGGCCCCGGTTTCTGCCCGACAACTTCACCCTCACCCTCATCGCCACCGTGATCCTCGCCTCACTGCTGCCCGCCAGCGGCCAGACTGCCGTGGCGTTCGGCTGGGTCACCAACCTGGCCATCGCGCTGCTGTTTTTCCTGCATGGCGCCAAGCTGTCGCGCAAGGCCATCGTCGCCGGTGCCGGCCACTGGCGCCTGCATCTGCTGGTGTTCAGCCTGACCTTCGTGCTGTTCCCGCTGCTGGGCCTGGCGCTCAAGCCGCTGCTGTCGCCGTTGATCGGCAACGAGCTGTACATGGGCATGCTCTACCTCTGCGCCTTGCCGGCCACCGTGCAATCGGCAATTGCCTTTACCTCCCTGGCCCGCGGCAACATCCCGGCGGCCATCTGCAGCGCGGCGGCGTCCAGCCTGTTCGGCATCTTCCTGACGCCGCTGCTGGTAGCGCTGCTGCTCAACGTACACGGTGATGGCGGCTCCACAGTCGATGCAATTGTCAAAATCAGCGTGCAGTTGTTGTTGCCGTTCATTGCCGGGCAAGTCGCCAGCCGCTGGATTGGGGGCTGGGTCGGGCGTAACAAAGCCTGGCTCAAATTCGTCGATCAAGGTTCGATTCTGCTGGTGGTCTACGGGGCTTTCAGCGAGGCGGTCAACGAAGGTATCTGGCACCAGATCCCGCTGTGGGAATTGGGCGGGTTGGTGGTGGCCTGCTGCGTGTTGCTGGCCCTGGTGCTGGTGGCGTCTACGCTGCTGGGCAAGGCGTTTGGCTTTAACCAGGAGGACCGCATCACCATCTTGTTCTGTGGTTCGAAGAAAAGCCTGGCGACCGGCGTGCCGATGGCACAGGTGCTGTTTGCCGGGGCAAGCATGGGCGTGTTGATCCTACCGTTGATGCTGTTTCACCAGATCCAGTTGATGGTCTGCGCGGCGTTGGCCCAACGCTATGCCCAGCGGCCGGAGAGCATTCCTGAGTTGATGGGGCAGGTGGATCCGTGACGCACCTCTCATTGGCGGGTAAATAAGCTCAAGTTAACCGGCGTGCCGACGACTTACTTCTTAACTAACCCAAGAAGGAGTGTCGGCATGAACGTTCATCGTGTAGCGGTACTGACTGGCCTCCTGGGCCTGTGGGCAAGTACCTGCGGCGCCGCACAAACCGTGGGGCAGGGCACCATCAGGTTCAGCGGCGCGATTGTCGAGTCAGGGTGTGCGACAAATGCGCGCAGCGGTTCGGTGATGGAACTGCGTGGCTGTGCCCAATCCAGTCGTGGCAGCCGCATCGAGGTGCGCAGCGTCGCGCCAGTTGCCAGCGTCGACGCACCCCATGTGCGGCTGGTGGCGGACAGCGGCGAGGGGCGCTATTACGATCAGCGTTATGTGCTGGTAGACAGCGCTGGCAAGCTGATTCAGTCGGGCAACTACGTGATCACCATGACCTCGCCATAAGCCTTGGGGCGACGATCCGCAGCAACAGCGGTGCGAGAAACCTATAGAATGCTCGGCGGCGGCGCTTGTCCTGGGTGGCCGCTTGATCATCGTCAGAGTACCGCGCCCGTCAATGAGCCTTTCAGCCGCAACCCCCCAAGCCAACTGGCAACCGGTCATCGCCCTCGCGCTGGCTGCGTTTGTGTTCAATACCACCGAATTCGTCCCCGTCGGGCTGCTCAGCGCCATCGGCGCCAGCTTTGACATGCCCGTGGCCAGCGTCGGCCTGATGCTCACCATTTATGCGTGGATCGTGTCGCTGACCTCGCTGCCGGTGATGCTGCTGACCCGCAACGTCGAACGGCGCAAATTGTTGATCGTGCTGTTCGGCCTGTTTATCGCCAGCCATATTCTTTCCAGCGTGGCTACCAGCTTCGGCTTGCTGATGGTCAGTCGGGTCGGCATCGCCCTGGCCCACGCGTTGTTCTGGTCGATCACGGCTTCCCTGGCCGTACGTCTGGCGCCGGAAGGCAAGCAAGTGCAGGCCCTTGGCTTGTTGGCCACCGGTACGTCCCTGGCGATGGTGCTGGGCATTCCCTTGGGCCGCCTGTTGGGCGAGGCCATGGGCTGGCGCACTACCTTTTTGGTGATCGCCGCCTTCGCTGCCGCGCTGGTGTTCTGGCTGGCGCGCACCTTGCCGCTGCTGCCCAGCCAGAACTCCGGCTCCCTGCGCAGCCTGCCGCTATTGTTCAAGCGTCCGGCGCTGGTGGCGCTGTACGTGCTGACGGCGATGACCGTCACCGCCCAATTCACCGCCTACAGCTACATCGAACCTTTCGTCGAAGGCGTCGCCGGCCTGGGCGGCAGTGCCGTGACCCTGATCCTGCTGGTGTTCGGTGGTGCTGGCATCATCGGCTCGTTGTTGTTCAGCCTGGTGCATCGCTTCAACCCCCACCTGTTCGTGATCGGCGCAGTGTCTATCCTCGCCGCGTGCCTGGCGCTGATGCTGCCGTTGAGCGGCGCCGAGTCTTACCTGGTGGGGCTGAGTATTTTCTGGGGCATGGCGATCATGGGCTTTGGCCTGGCCATGCAGTCCAAGGTGCTGGTGCTGGCACCGGACGCCACCGATGTGGCCATGGCGATGTTTTCCGGGATCTACAACATCGGCATCGGCGGTGGTGCGTTGATGGGCAGTTGGGTCGGCAGCCACTTCGGCTTCGCCTGGATCGGCGCGGCGGGCGGTTTGCTGGCGGGGTTGGCGTTGGTGGGGTATTGCCTGGCGATTCGGCGGTTTGGGCAAGGTGGTGCCCCGATGCCAAGCTGATCGCCCCGTATCCACCGGATAACTGCAGACTTAATGTGGGAGCTGGCTTGCCTGCGATGGCGGTGTGTCAGCCACTGCATCTGTTGCTGCGCGACCGCTTTCGCAGGCAAGCCAGCTCCCACATTTGATCTTCACTGCCTTGAGCAATGCGTTCGCTTAACTGACTGTCCTACGCCACCGGAATCAACGGATCCGCCGCCGCCAGTGCCACTGCTCTATCCGCCGCCGGTGGGTAGATCCACACGCTATTGATCTGCTGTTTGAGTTCCTTGGCTTCCTGGCCCACCAGCTTGAGCTGACGGTCCCAGCCTTCGGTGTACACCGCGCCCCAGGCACCGAGGTCGAGGCAGGTCACGTATTTGGGTTGGCTGTAGGCCATGGGGGCCACGCCGATCAGATCGGCGGCGACGTTGTTGCCGGCGTAGCGGCCCAGGGCGATAGCGTGCTGGCAGGACATGGCAGCGAAGTTGCCCAGCGCGTCTGTGGCGGCGTAGGCCACGTCGCCAGCGGCGAAGATGGCAGCCTGGCCCTTGACCTTGAGGTGGGCGTCCACGTGCAGGCGGCCCTGGGGATCGCGGGTGCCCTCAACCTGTTCGGTCAGCGGGTTGGCGCGAAAGCCGATGGTCCAGATCACGGTGCTTGATTCAATCCGCTGCCCATCCGCCAGGGTCACGCCACCGGCATCCACCGAGGCGACCGAGGTGTTCAGTACCCATTCAATCCCCAGCTCGCGGCTGGCTTCGATGATAGAGGGGCGTATGCCGTCGCCCATCGACGCGGCAATCTGCGGCCCGCGGTCGACCACGATCACACGGATGTTGGCCGTCTCACCCAGTGCCGCACGCAGGCGCGCCGGCATTTCGGTGGCGGTCTCGATACCGGTAAAGCCGCCGCCGGCCACCACCACGGTATTGCGGGCCGGGCTGTCGGGCAGGTTTTTCAGGGCGTTGATATGGGCTTCAAGGTGCGCGGCGTCTTCGATCTGATCCACATCGAACACTTGCTCGATGCCGTCCATGCCGGGGCGGTTCAAGCGGCTGCCGGCGGCCATTACCAGGCGATCGTAGGCGAGGGTGGCCGGGATGCCGGCCGCGTTGCGATAGGTCACTTGCTTATTAGGGGTGTCGATGCTGTCGGCGGCGCCTTGCACAAAGGTCACGCCCACAGCGTCGAACAGCGCATCAAGCGGGGCCAGCATGGTATGCACATCGGGCTCGTAGAACCGCGGGCGAATACGCAGCTCCGCTTGGGGGGCGAGCAGGCTGATGCGCACATCGTTGCGTTCGTGCTTGTCCAGCAGCCGAGCGGCGCTCAAGGCGCTCCACACGCCACCAAACCCGGCGCCGATGATCAGAATATGTTGTTTCATGGGGTTGCTCCAGAGACCAGGTAAGCCGCAAGGCATTGCCGGATCACTGTAAAAGCAGCAGGGCCTGTCCGAAAGGACAGATAACCCTGGATGACTGCCAGGTCAGTCGGCCTAGCGGGAAAAACGCTCGCGGTAGTCGCGCGGTGAGATGGCCAGGTGGCGGTGGAAGGTGCAGCGCATGCGTTCTTCGTCGCCAAACCCGCACAGCCCGGCGATCTGCTCGATGCTGCGCTGGGAGTCTTCAAGCATGCGGCGCGCCGCGTCCATGCGAAACAGCTCAATGGCCTTGGCCGGGGTGCGACCGGTTTTTTGCTTATAGACCCGGGCAAAATTGCGTGGGCTCATATGGCTCTGCGCGGCCAAGCGTTCGACGCTGAGGTCACTGTCGCGCAGGTTGTCGCTGATCCAGGCATGCAGCGCATCAAAGCCGGCGCTGTCGGCGGTTTGCGCTTGCAGCACCTGGCTGAACTGCGCCTGGCCACCGGGGCGCTTGAGGAACACCACCAGTTCGCGTGCCACTTGCAGCGCCACTTCGCGCCCGCAGTCGGCCTCCACCAACGCGAGCGCCAGGTCGATCCCGGCACTGACGCCCGCCGAGGTCCACACCTGGCCCTGCTGCACGAAGATCGCGTCCACGTCCACCTCGATGCTCGGGAAGCGTTGCTTGAGCAGCTCGCACATGGCCCAATGCGTCGCCGCGCGGCGACCCTCCAGCAAGCCCGCCAACGCCAGCAAAAACGTGCCGCTGCACACCGACGCGGTACGTCGCGCCTGACCGGAGGCGTTGCGCAGCCAGTCCACCAGCGCAGTATTGTCCAGCATGGCTTGCTCAATGGCGGGCGCGCCGGGTACCACCAGGGTGTCGATGGTGGCTGGGTCCAACTGCGCCAAAGCCACAGTGTCGACGCTCAAGCCTTCGGCGGTTGACATCAGCCCGCCCGCCAGGCTGGCATTGTGCAGCACATAACCTTGCAAACCGCGTTCGGCCATGGCCTTGGTGGCGGCCCAGAACACCGTCTGCGCGCCGGTCAGGTCGAGCAAACCCATCTGCGGATACGTCAGGAACACCAAGGTGCGCGGTTGGGCCAATGGGGAGAGTAGGGTCATACGCTGGCCAGTTGCTCGATCTGGCTCAAGGTGCGCAAGTTTGCACCCATGCCCCTGGTAAATGGCTTGAGTTGTTCAAGTTTGGACGTCATGACAGTGGTCTCCGGTAAAGGGGCAGGGCGCTGTTTTACCATGCCCCCCAGACAGTTTAAGCCGTCGCGCAGCGTTTGGTCTTGGTTGAATACTGTTTTGGCCAGGCCCTTCTGCAAACGTCGGTCAGGATTCACCGTTCTGATCGCCTCTGTTTGTTACTATCGCCATCCCGTCAACCGGAGTCGCCGCCCTATGCAACACCAGTGGGATGAAATGCACCGCACCCGCAAGCCCACGTTCGTCCTGTGTGGCGAGCCCCAGGGGGATGTGCTCAATCTCTATGTTCACGGTTACTCGGCGTTCTTCAACCGCCAGCAACTGGGCAACTTCAAGCAGCAGTTGGCGGGTATCGAAGGTTCGACCAACTTGATGCTGTTCTGGCCGGCGGGGCATTTTCTGGAAAACCTGTTTGCACCGTTCAAGGACGTGCTCGCCTCGCTGCTCGGCGGTGGCGGCCTGGGCGCGGCGACGGTGGGCGTGGGCAAGGCTATTGCCTATTTTCTCGACCATTACAAAAGTGTCGAGGCACGGGTGGATGAAGTGGCCAAGACCTTGTTGCCCGAACTGGCCGGCTACCTGCGCAACCAGGCGCTGCCGGTGCGGCGCATCAACCTGATCGGCCATTCCCTGGGCGCACGCATTCTGGTCAAGAGCCTGCTGGCCAGCCCCGAGATCGCTCGCGAATTGCCGTTGAATAACCTGTTGTTGATGGGCGGCGCGATCTGTACTTCGAGCCCGTGGGACGAAGTGTCGGCGCCGCTCAAGGGGCGGCTCATCAACTGCCATTCCAGCAAGGACTGGGCGCTGGCCATGAAGCCCGATACCGAGCGTTGCATCGGTCGCTATGCGATTGACGTGACGCCCGCGCTCAAGGCCAAGGTCACCAATGTGCACCTGGCCAGCTTCGATCATGCCGCCTATTGGCCGCAGTTGAAGACGGTGGTGCAGTACACCGATTTGCTGCAGGAGCGGCGCGGCATGATCCGTGTGGACTCGCGCAGCAGTGAAGTACGGTTTGCCGAAGCGGACGGGGACCTGTACCCGGCATTGGTGCAAGCGCGGCCGGAGGAGCTGAAGTTTCTTGCCGAACTGATGGCGCAAAAGCGCAGTGCTGCGATTGATGCCAGTGTGCGCGAACCGTTGAAACTGGCCATTGAGTTGCAGCGCATGGGCGGCGACAGCTTTATGAACCTGGCTCGTGGCCATGGCGTGGGCTATCGCCAGATTGCCGAAGACGTGGCGCAACGCCTGGGCATCAAGTTCGACCAACCACTTGAACACGTGGCGCTGGCAGAGATCGAAGGGCAGGTCGCAGAAACACTGATCGAGCAGTACAAGGACAAACTCAGCCGCGCTGATCGTCAGGCGTTCGAGGCCGAGCTCCAGGCGGCTGCGCAAAAAGAGCAGGGGGTGTTCAAGCGCTTGGATGTGGGCCGTTCGGCTACCGCAGCCTTGAGCGGCACGGCATTGGCCGGGCTGACCGGGTTTATCCTGCGACGCGGTGCGGCGACGGCGATCCCGGTGGTGGGCCAGGCGCTGGCTGCGGCGATGTTGCTGGTCAGCGGCGTTCGGGCGTTTTCCGGCCCGGCGTATTCGATCACGACCTTGGCGGTATTGGTGATCGGCGTGATTCGTCAGCGCATGGAGCGCGAGGCGCTTAACCAGGAGCTGGATCTGGTGGTGCAAGTGGTGGAAGCGTTTGACCTGCCACGGGATACGGTGATGCGCACGGTCGCCACCGACTGATAAGCTGCTGCCCAAGTCTTGTGTATTTGCCTGGAATACCGCGTGAAATTCAGCCTGCCAAAAATCGCTACCGCCCCGTTCTGCCCGCCGGAAGTGGCTGGTTCTGTCGCTGTTGATCCCAAGGCCTCGTTTTTTAAACGGGTGTTGATGTTCGCTGGCCCAGGCCTGTTGATCTCCATCGGCTACATGGACCCCGGCAACTGGGCAACGGCCATTGAAGCCGGTTCACGCTACGGCTACAGCCTGCTGTTTGTGGTGCTGCTGGCCAGCCTGGCGGGGATGGCGGTGCAATGCCTGTGTTCAAGGCTGGGCATCGCCACCGGCAAGGACCTGGCGCAACTGTGCCGTGAGCGCTACAGCCAGCGCTCTGCTCGTACCCAGTGGGTGTTGGCGGAAATCTCCATCATCGCCACAGACCTTGCCGAAGTGCTCGGCTGCGCCCTGGCGTTTCACCTGTTGCTGGGCGTGTCGTTGACCACCGGCATTGTCATCACTGCCTTCGATACGCTGTTGATCCTGGCCCTGCAAAATCGTGGTTTTCGCCGCCTGGAAGCGATCATGCTGGCGCTGGTCGCCACCATCGGCGTGTGCTTTTTCATCGAACTGGTGCTGATCAAACCCTACTGGCCCGACGTGCTCAGCGGGTTCACCCCGTCACTGTCGGCCATCAGCGATGCGGCGCCGTTGTACCTGGCCATCGGCATCCTCGGCGCTACGGTCATGCCCCATAACCTCTACCTGCACACCTCTATCGTGCAGACCCGCCTGATCGGCAAGGACCTGGCGAGCAAGCAGGACGCGGTCAAGCTGGCGCGTATCGACACCATTGGCTCCCTGGCCTTGGCGCTGTTGGTCAACGCCGCGATTCTGGTGCTGGCGGCAGCGGCCTTCTATAAGACCGGTCATACCGATGTGGTGGAAATCCAGGACGCCTATCACCTGCTCGACCCCCTGGTCGGCGGTGCTTTCGCCAGCATCCTGTTCGGTATCGCCTTGCTGGCTTCGGGCCAGAGTTCGACCTTTACCGGCACCATTGCCGGCCAAGTGATCATGGAGGGTTACCTCAACCTACGTATACCTTGCTGGCAGCGCCGCCTGATTACCCGTGGGCTGGCGTTGATCCCGGCGTTTCTAGGCGTATGGCTGATGGGTGATGATGCCATCGGCAAGCTGCTGATTCTCAGCCAGGTGGTACTGAGCCTGCAGTTGCCCTTTGCGTTGTACCCGTTGATCCGCATGACCGGTGACAAGCAATTGATGGGGCCGTTCGTCAATCGGCTGCCCACGCGGCTGCTGGCGTGGTTTCTGTTCGCGGTGATCAGTGGGGCGAATGCGTGGTTGATTGGGCAGTGGTTGTTCTGACACTGAGGTGCATTGCCGAGGCAGTGCCTACACCAAGATGGCCAAGGATGTGTATTGGGCAACTTCTGGGTCAGCAGTCAATAGCTTCATCGGCTCAGTCATGGCTGTTGCAATGATCAGCCGATCGAAGGGATCCTTGTGATGATGTTCAAGATCCCTGACGGCAATGGCATGCTCCAGGCTGATGGGTAATTCGACGAAGCCACTTTCCAGGCAGTATTCGCGAATTTTATCTAAGTCCACAGCGAGCTTTCCCAAGCTAACCTTGATTGCCATCTCCCAAAATGTCGCCGCACTGACATAAATTTCGGCGGCGTTTTCTATCAGCTTGCGGGCTTTACCGGACAGTTTGGAGTCATCGTTGAGTGCCCATAGCAGGATATGGGTATCCAACAATAGCCTCATGAATGACTGCCCTCAAAGGCATCCAAAAGATCGCTGGGGAGTGGGGCGTCGAAGTCTTCAGGAATGGTCAACTCGCCCTTCATTGCGCCAATTCGCCGGCCCTTGGACTTACCAAGCGGGACGAGCTGCGCCATTGCGCGACCATGTTTGGCGATAGTGATGATTTTGCCAGCGGCGGCTTCATCGACCAGTTTGGACAGGTTGTTTTTTGCCTCACCGAGGGCAACGGTAATCATGGGGGCTTCTCCGTGTTTTGGCCAAATATAGCCAAAACTACGACCGCTATCAAAGATGGCACGACCACTGGCGGCCGCTCGTTCAGCGCGGGATGGTGTGTGGTACGTAGTGACCATGAAGTCTCTCCAAATAAATTTGGCTAAAGTCTGCCCCAGCGCACCGTCCCCAGAAATACTGGCCCTCAAAATCAGAACGGGCCTACGTTTTCTACTAGGAATATTCCTTCACTGGCGCCGTTCAGCAGCGTCAAAATCCGTCACCGATCCCAATACGGCACCGTCCCAAAACACTCCACGAAATAGTCGATCACCGTGCGCACCTTCAACGACAGTCTGCGGCTGCCCGGCCACAACGCGGCGATCTGTTGGGGCTCCAGGGTTGTCGCGACCTCGTACTCACTCAGCACCGCCTGCAAGGTGCCGGCGCGCAGGCTTTCGCCAATCAGCCAGGACGGGAACACCACCAGGCCCAAGCCTTGTTCGGCGGCGTGGGTGAGGGTGTCGGCGTGGTTGCCGGTGATGGGGCCGCTGACGCTGTAGGGTGTCCAATCGCCTTGGCCGTGGCGGAAGAACCAGCGCTCCTGGCCGGTGATGCCTTTGTAGGCCAGGCAGTGGTGGTGGGCCAGTTCGGCGGGGTGGCGCGGCGTGCCATGTTGGGCCAGGTAAGCAGGGCTGGCGGCGATGCGAAAACGTTGCGGCGCGAAGATGCGCGCCTGCATGCCCGAGTCATTGAGCACGCCGATGCGAAACAGCAGGTCGGTGCCATCTTGCAGCGGGTCGACGAAGGTGTCGGTCTGCTGGATATCCAGTTGCAGCTTCGGGTAGCGCCGGCACAGCCCTCCCAGCCAGGGTGAAAGGTGACGCTGGCCGAACACCATGGG